>JARIDB010000124.1 GCA_029257045.1 Clostridium sp. | reverse complement strand
GGATCTCCTACTGTATCTCCAACTACAGCTGCCTTATGGCAATCTGAACCTTTTCCACCTAAGACCCCTGACTCAATATATTTCTTAGCATTATCCCAAGCTCCACCTGAATTTGACATCATAATTGCAACTGAAAAACCAGTTACTGTAGAACCTGCAAGTAATCCTGCTACTCCATTTGGTCCTAATAATAATCCAACTATAATAGGTGTCATTATTGCTATTATTGCAATTGTTACAAGCTCTCTTTGAGAGGACTTTGTACAAATATCAACACAAGACTCATAATCTGGTTCTGCTTTTCCTTCCATAAGTCCTGGAATTTCTTTGAATTGTCTTCTTACTTCTACAACAATCTTAGAAGCCGCTCTCCCAACTGCATCCATTGTCTTTGAAGAAAATAAAAATATTACCATTCCACCTGTAAATAATCCAATAAGTACTTGTGGATTTAATATAGATAAATTAAATTCGAATTTATAATCTCCACTTTTAACTATATTTTCAATAGAATCTTTATAAGCTGCAATAAACGCAAGAGCTGTTAGTGCTGCTGATCCTATTGCAAAACCTTTCCCTGTTGCTGCTGTTGTATTCCCTAGAGAATCTAATGCATCTGTTCTTTTTCTAACTTCAGGATCTTGATTTGACATTTCTGCTATTCCACCTGCATTATCTGCAATTGGTCCATAAGCATCAGTTGCTAGTGTTATTCCTAAGGTAGATAACATACCTACCGCTGAAATAGCTATACCATATAATCCTAAATTAAAGTCATTTGCTCCTCCTGATAAATTGAAACTAAGTAAAACTGATATACAAACAATAATTACTGGAATTGCAGTAGATACCATACCTAATGATAGTCCCCCAATTATTAGAGTTGCGGGTCCCGTCTTAGTCATATCTGCTAACTTTTTTGTCGGACTATAATTATCTGAAGTATAATATTCTGTGAAGAACCCTATTAATATTCCTGCAATAAGTCCTGATAATATACTAAAATAAATTCCAATATTATCTGTTCCTAATAGTCCTTTCACTATTAGAAATGCTCCTATAGCTACAATTACTGAGGATATATAAACACCTCTTCTTAAAGCACTTAAAAGATTCTTTTGACTTGCATCCTCTTTTGCTTTAACAAAGAAGGTTGAAAATACTGATGCTACTACTCCAAGAGCTGCTACTAATAAAGGAACTGCTATACCATTTGTAGATAACCCTGCTGCTACTGCTAAAGCACAAGAAGAAACTAAAGAACCTACATAAGATTCATAAAGGTCCGCTCCCATTCCTGCAACATCCCCAACATTATCTCCTACATTATCTGCTATTACTGCTGGATTTCTATGGTCATCTTCAGGAATTCCAATTTCAACCTTACCGACTAAATCAGCTCCAACATCAGCTGCTTTAGTAAATATTCCTCCACCAACTCTAGCAAATAGTGCCATAAAGGATGCACCAATACCAAAGGTTAATATGTTCGTAGTAATTTGAATTATACGCTCTGCATCAGCTAAATCTCTATAATACCAATCTAAAAATAAATACCCAAGTCCAATATAAAGTAATCCTAGAGAAACAACTACTATACCAATTACAGATCCACTTTTAAATGAAATTTTTAAAGCACCATTTAAGCTTTTTTTAGCAGCATTAGTAGTTCTTCCATTTGCATTTGTTGCAACCTTCATTCCAATAAATCCACTAAGTCCTGATAAAAATCCACCAATAACAAAAGAAAAAGGTAAAAATATTGAAACATATCCCAGCATACTTAACACTAAGAATATAACAAACATTAATCCAAAGAATATTGATACACCTTGGTACTGCCTTTTCAAATATGCATTAGCTCCTTTTCTTATTTTAGCTGAAATGTTTTTTATACTTTCTTCCCCTTCATCCTCTTTTAATATTGAATACCCTTGATAAGTTGCAAAAACTAAACCCAAAATAGATGCGAGTAAAACCCAGAAAATGAAATTCATAATAATTCCCCCCACTTATAATAAAAAATGTATTAAACTTAATTTATTATACGTTTAATTTTTCAGGAAAATACTTTAATTTATTATTAAATAATTAAATATATCTTTATAATTTTCTTAAACTTAGATTATAAAATATAAAGAGGTATGATTTTCTTATAAAATCATACCTCTTTATATATTAGTTTTATTTAAAATTATTTAATGATGTTTCTATTATTAAATCTATAAATTCTGAATAGTTAATTCCTTTATCAGCTGCACTTTGTGGAAATAAACTTGTTGATGTCATTCCTGGTAAAGTGTTTACTTCTAGTACATAAGGAACTCCCTCTTCAGTTACTATCATATCTACTCTTGCATAAACCGAACACTTTAAAGCTCTATAAGTTTCAAGAGCCATTTTTTCAACTTCATTATGAAGTTTTTCTTCTAGCTTTATTGGATAATGTGATGCTCCATTAGCTGAATATTTTTGTTCATAGTTATAGAATTCTGAATTTGCTTTAATCGCAAGTACTGGGAATAACTCTCCATTAAATACTGGGCAAGTTATTTCATCACCTTTAATAAATTCTTCAATTAAAACTTCACTATCCCACTTAAGTCCTTCAACAACTGCAGCTTCTACATCTTCTTTTTTCTTTATTTTAAATGTAGCAACACTAGATCCACCATTTGTTGGTTTAATAAATACTGGATATCCCATTTCTTCTATTTTATCATAATCTATTTCTTCAACAGATTTAACATTTATCCATTTTGCTGTTCTTATATCTTTTGCTTTTAAAACAGACTTTGATAAATCCTTATCCATACAAATTCCACTACTTAATGGACCACATCCTGAATAAGATATATTTAAGGATTCTAATAAAGATTGTACTTCTCCATCTTCGCCAAATTTACCGTGAAGTCCTAGAAATGCAAAATCTAATCCTTTAGTTTTCTCAATTACATCTTCTTTTTTATCTATAATAATAGGAACAACTTCATACTTTTCTTTATCTATATGTTCCATTACCGATTTTCCACTACTTAAAGATACTTCCCTTTCAGAAGATATTCCACCCATTAATACTCCAACTTTCATAACAAGTCCTCCAATATCATTTAAATTAATCTTAATTTCTTTCTTATAATAATTCTATATTTATCTCTAAATTATTAACTTTACTTTATTATATAAAATAACTGACTATATTGTAAGTATCAGTTTATACAATTTTAATCATATCAGCTTTTAATCCATAACTTTCAAGATAATCAAGCATATATAAATTATAATTCTTAATTGTGCTACCTCAAACAATCCCTTAATGTAAAACTTAGAATTGTGTCACAGCATCTTATTATAATATATATTTCTATTTATTATGTGATAAAAATAATTATTGTACTAAAAATCTTAATATTGACATAGTTTTTTTATTTGATAAAATATAGTTAGGTAGACTAACTATAAAGAGGTGTATTATGAAAGAAAATATAATTGCTTGTGAAGATGCAGTATCAAGATTTTGTAGACTTCAAATAAATATAAAAAGAGACATGCCCATAAGAGCAAGTGATATTGGTACCTTAATATATATCCAAAAAAGTGATATCCCAGTTACTCCACTTATGATTAGTAGTTTTTTTGGAATATCAAAACCTTCAGTTACTGATATGGTTAATTCATTAGTAAAAAAGAATTACTTAATCAAGATACCATCAAAAAGTGATAAAAGAAGTTATACCCTAGAAATTACTCCAAAAGGACATGATCTTCTTGATATCACTTATAAGGAATATTTTAAGACTTTTGAGGTTCTTGAAGAAAAAATGGGGCATAAAGAATTTGAATTATTTACTCAACTAATTGAAAAAGCAAATAATATATTATGTGAGGAGAGAAAATCATGAAAGTATTAATTACTGGTGCTTCAGGTAACATAGGAAGGTATGTAGTTAAAGAATTGTTAGATATGGGAGAAAAAGTAGTTGCTGCAACTACAAATATACAGAAAACAAATGAATTGTTTTCTAATAATGTTGAAGCTGTATTCTTTGATTTTACATATAAAAATACATATGACAAAGCTCTTGAAGGTGTAGATAGAGTTTTTCTTATGAGACCTCCCCATCTTGGGAAACCTGAGGATTTATATCCTTTCATTGATGCAATGAAATCTCACAATATTGAATTAGTTTCATTTCTTTCTTTAATGAGAGTTGAGAATAACACTATACCTCCTCATCATAAAATCGAGAAATATATTGAAAAATTAGAAATTCCTTATGCTCATGTTCGTCCTGGATTCTTTATGCAAAATTTATCAGGAATTCATTCTGTTGAAATTAAAGAAAAGAATGAGATTTTTGTACCTGCTGGAAAAAGTAAAACAAGTTTTATCGATGCAGCAGATATAGGACTTGCAACAGCTATTTTACTTCACGAACCTAAAAAATACAAAAATACTGCTCATACAATAACAGGGCCTGAAGCATTAGACTATTTTCAAGTTGCAGACATATTAAGTAAAGTGTTAGGAAAAAAAATCACCTATGCAAATCCAGGATATTTAAAATACAGAAACTATTACATTAATAAAAGAGGCCTTGATAAAACATACGTAAACGTAACTGTGGCACTTTATTTCATGACAAGAATGGGAACAGCAAAAGAAGTTACAAATGGTTTTTACAATCTAACAGGTAAAAACCCTCGTACATTTGAAGAATTTGCAAAAGATAACATTAAATATTTTAAAAACTAATCTCGGCTTAGTTTTTTTATTTTTATGTGAAAACCCTTAAAAACATCATTAATTTAGTTAAAGTGTTGTATAATTAACATACAAACTAGATAATAGTTGCAATAGGCTGTGCAATAATAAAAGCTAAGGTCAGAAGAGATTGAATCAATACGTCTGATAATAAATTAGTAAAAAAGCATCTTTCTTTATAATCTAAGATACCATTATAAGACAAGATGAACTAATCACCAATGCATAAAGGAGAATTTTTAATGGAATTAAATATTTATACTATTATCGCTACAATCATTAATTTTACTCTATTATTTGTTATCATAATAGTATTATATAAAGGGATAAAAAGTATTAAGAATTTTATTAATAGAAATAAAGAATTAGACAAAAAGGTAGATATTATTTCAAGAAAATTAGATGAAAAAGATAACAACTAAAAATTTAATTATCGTTAATTAGATAGAAAATATTTTAATCATAAAAAGTAGAGTAAATATCATTCGTATAATATACGTTAAAATAATGGGTATCTTTAAGATGCCCATTATTTTAGTTTTAAGCTATGTTTTTACACAAAATTACTATTAGTTATTATATTATATAAATTTTTTTCAACTTTTGTGAATAATTTGTTATTCATATAAATAACTCTATTATTGGTTTGTAATGTAATTGTAATCTTTTTAGAAAATGTCCAAAGACCATCTTCAACTTTTATAAATTCAATATCTTTTATTTTTATTATTTCACCGTTACTAAACAGAATTCGTTCAGATGAAATCCTGCCTCTGCATACTATCTTTTTTATAATTGAAAAAATTGCTCCTATTGCAAATCCAGTTGTCATATATAACATTACTTTTTCTATACCATCATATGTATTTAAAAAATCTTTAAAATTGTTTATTTTTATAATTTCATTATGAATATATTCAAAATAAAATACTCTATTTCTATAAATATTTTTGATATTTGAATATATGGTAAATAATGTAAATACTTCATATATAACATTTTCTATATTTATGCTAACATATTCACTCTTAATCTGTTTCTTATTTATAGTCCACCTTAAAAGATTGTAAGTAAATGCCCCTATAAAACATATGTATATGATTGAAACTCCTATCACAGAAATCCAAGTATCTTCTCCCGAAAGACCCATATAAGCTCCAATAAGACAAATTATAATGAATATATAGCCTTTTAATTTCATATACCTCACTCCATCAAATAGCATTTATTGGGTATACTATACTACAAAAACGATAGGATTAATATAAGTATTACCAGCTATATATAAATTGCTTATTTTTGATTTACATTTATAAAACTAAGCTCTGCTTAGTTTTTTCATTTTCATTCTTATTCTACCTTTGAAAATACACATAATAATAGATAAATAATAATTCGTAATGAGTATATAACAAGCTACTAGAATTTCTTAGCGAAAAAATAGCTGTTAGGGCTTAGAGTTGTTGGTTTGTCTGAGCTTGTCGAGTTAACCAAAACTCTTGTTCTAACAGCTATTTCGAGCTTAGAAATTCTATGCGAAGTTATTAACTCATGGAGAATAATTATTTATCTATTATTTCTTATTTTTTCATATTTTTCTTTGTAGCTTCCTTATAGTAATTACATTTATCTGTCAGCCTACAATTGAAGCATTTAGGGTTTCTTGCTATGCAACAATATCTTCCATGGAAGATTAATAGATGATGTGTAAAACTCCATTCTCTTTTCGGAAGTTCTTTTTGAAGTTGCATTTCTGTATCAAAAACATTATTAGCCTTTGCAAGACCTAATCTATTTGATACACGAAACACATGGGTATCGACAGCTATGGAAGGTACTCCAAAGGCATTTGATAGTACAACATTTGCTGTTTTCCTACCTGCTCCTGCAAGGGAAGTTATATTTTCCATAGTTTTTGGTACTTCACCATTAAAGTTTTCTTTTAATTGTCGGCACATCATTGTTATATTTTTTGCTTTACTTCTGTAAAGACCTATTTGTTTTATTCTTTGTTCTAACTCTTCTACTTCTAATGTTAAAAAAGCTTCTAAATCAGGATAGTCCTTAAATAAGGTTTCTGTAACTTGATTTACTTTTTTATCTGTAGTTTGAGCTGATAAAATAGTAGCAACTAAAAGTTGAAAAGGTGACTCATGATTAAGTTCACACTTTGCATCTGGATATTCTTCTTTTAGTATTTCTAATATTTCTTTAGTTTTCTTTTTCAAAAAATCACCTACTTGTATATTCCTCTATATTTTTCTGGAAGTAAATTAGCAATTGATTTCATTATATAGGTCATAACCCTATTGTCATATTCATGCTTATCCTCTTCTTTTTCCTTATTAGGTAACGAAATTGGTTCACCAAATTTTATTTTTATATCTGCATGGTTAAAGTTTTCTCCTCCCATGTTTCCATCTTTTCCTATAGGTAAAAGAATTTCTGTACCTGTCATACTTATTGGAATAATATGTGCTTTTGTTAATCTAGCTATTAATAAAACCCCTTTTTTACCTTCAATCATAGAACCAGTTCTACTTCTTGTTCCTTCAGGAAATATCATAAGATTTTCTCCACCCTTAACTAACTTAACTATAGTAGTTATAGCTTCTTTATCCGCTGAATTAGGTTTTATCTTAACGTTTTTAACCATTTCAATTCCAAGTCTTGTTATAGGGTCTCCAGAAAGTTTCGCTCCTGCTACAAATGTTGGGTCATATTTTTCTTTTAGTATTTTATCTAGTATAAGTCCATCAGCATTGCTTAAATGATTGCATATAAAAATTTTAGGTCCTTCTACTTTATCTATGTTTTCTATTCCTTCAATTTTTATGTTAGCATATTTTTTCAAAAACTTATTTACAATAAATTTTGTTGTTTTAATTAATAATGAATCAGGTAATATATTTATTACTTTTACTAAAGTTGGCGATAGCATATATTTTCCCCCATTTCTAAGTATATCTTATCTTATATTATATTTTATTATTATTTAAAAGTCTATCTATATAAGCTTTTACATATGGGGAATCTGACTTAATATTACTTATATCACCTTTTTGACTTAGTCTTATTATAGCATTTCTTTTTAGAATATTTTTACCTCTCCATCCACAGGATGTCTTTAAAAAGCTCTCTTTAAAATCCTTATTACCTATATTAGCTAAGACCTCTGTTTTATCTTTATTCATAAATTCATAAGGATAAAATTCCTCTATTTTCGAAAATTCTGCTCTTTCATTATAAGGACAAATAACTTGGCAACTATCACAACCAAAAACTCTTCCTCCTAATAATTTTAATTCATTATCTTTTATTTCTTTCTTTTGAGTAAGATATGAAACGCAAATATTACTATTTTTTCTATACTTATTTATTGCTTTACTTGGGCAATTATTATAGCAATTAGTACATTCTCCACATTCCTTAAATAAGCCTAATTCATTATAATCTCTTTCTTCTGTTTCTACTTCTAAATCTGTTATTATCTCTCCTAAAAATACAAATGAACCATATTTTTCAGTAATTATTAAATTATTTTTACCAACAAAGCCCACTTTAGATAAATATGCAATGTATCTTTCAGGTAGAAAATTGCTATCTACAAATGACAATGCCTCATATCCTTTGCTTTCTATATATTCACAAATTTGCCCTAAGTATTTTTTTACAACTTTATGATAGTCCATACCTTTTGTATAAACTGAAAATCCATTATCTAAATAATCTACATTATGAAGATAAGGAAAAGCTATTGAAATAATAGTCTTTCCATCTTCCATATAATTAAATGGATTTATTCTTTTTTCTATATCATCTTCTTCAAATTCATTTTGAAGATTTTTATCTTTTCTCTCATTATAAAATTCTCTAAGTTCTGTAAACTTTCTACATTTTATAAAGCCTATAGTATCTAGACCTATAGTTTTACAAAATTCTGTAATATCTTCTTTAATCATTTCAGCCTTCTTTTTCTAACTATTATAATCTAAACTTATAGTATTATAATATATTCTTTTATTATTTTACCCTCTAAATTGTCATATTATTATATAGGGTTTTTGTATTTCCATCTTTATCTACATAATCAATAATATCATTTGCATTTTTCACTATATTTCTTCCAGCACAACCAACAACTGTAGCATTTTCAGGAACTTCTTTTAAAACTACAGTATTTGCACCAACTCTTGAACCTTTCCTTAGTAAAATTGGACCTAATACCTTAGCACCAGCTCCTATTATCACATTATCTTCAACTGTTGGATGCCTTTTACCCGTTTCTTTTCCTGTTCCTCCTAATGTTACTCCATGATAGATAGTAACATTATCTCCAATTTCTGTAGTTTCTCCAATAACAACTCCCATTCCATGATCTATAAATAAACCTTTCCCTATTTTGGCACCTGGATGGATTTCTATTCCTGTAAAAAATCTTGATAACTGTGATATTACTCTTGCTAAAAAGAATACTTTTTTACCATATAGAAAGTGAGTTATCCTATAGGATATCATTGCATGAATGCATGGATACAAAAGTATTATTTCAATTCTACTTCTAGCTGCTGGATCACTTTTATAAATATTATCTATATCATATTTTAAACTTTTAAACATATCTATACCCCTTTATTTATATTATTTACAATACACTAGTCATAAATTCCCATTGATATATACTTTTCTCCCCCATCTGGAGCAATAACTAGTATTTTCTTTCCAACTCCAAGTTTTTTTCCTTCTTCTATTGCTACAGCTATTGCTGCTCCTGAAGATATCCCTAAAAGTATTCCCTCTTTTTCGGCAATTGCTTTTGTTACTTTAAAAGCTTCTTCATCACATATTTGTCTTACATCATCAATAAATTCTACATTATAGTTTTTAGGAATAAATCCTGATCCTAGTCCTTGTATTTTATGTGTTGCAGCTGGTCCACCACTTAATACCGGTGAACATTTTGGTTCTACTGCCACTACTTTAATATTTTTTATTTTTTCTTTTAGATTTTTACCAACACCAGATATTGTTCCACCTGTCCCAACTCCAGCTATAAACATATCTAAATCTTTAATATCTTCGTATATTTCTTCTGCTGTAGTTTCATAATGTTTCTGTGAGTTAGCTATATTTTCAAATTGTTGTGGAAGAAAATACCCATCTTCCTTTGCCAATTCATTAGCTTTGTCTATAGCACCATTCATTCCAAACTTTCCATCTGTTAGTATAAGCTCTGCACCATATGCCTTTATTAACTCTCTTCTTTCTTTACTCATACTATCTGGCATAATAATTATTACTTTATAACCTTTAAGTTTACCTATCATAGCTAAGGCTATACCTGTATTACCACTTGTAGGCTCTACTATAGTTGAACCTTCCTTTAATAAGCCTTCCTTCTCTGCCTTTTCTATCATTCCAAGAGCCGCCCTATCCTTAACACTTCCTCCCGGATTAAACTTTTCTAATTTTAAATAAATATCTGCACTATCTTCTTCTATTATATTATTTAATTTTAAAATAGGTGTTTTTCCTATTAATTCAAGAACTCCATTATATATCATATTTTCCTCCTTATGTTCTAATGTTATTTCATCTAAAAAAACTTCGTCTCTAAACTATAGAGACGAAGTTAAATCCGTGGTTTCTAATTTAATTAGATTAAAAATAATCTCACTTATAAATTATCTTTCTTTTCTTTTTATAACCTACTTTTACTTTACTCTATTTTGCTTATTTTAATCTTATTTGAATTTTTTCTTCCACATTGGATATAACACTTCATCTATTAAATCATGCGAATGTACAACCCCTATTATTTTACTATCCTCATCTATAACAGGAACTGATAATAAATCATACTTTGCTATAGCTTCAATAGCTTCTCTAATATCTGCATCATGTCTGATTATGTTAATATTCTCATCCATAACATCTTTTACTTTTATATTTGATTTATTTAATATTAGATCTCCTGGATTCAATGCTCCTAGAACCCTATCTTCCTCATCTGTTATATATATTCTGTATAATTCATCTTCTTCTAATTCTTCTATTTCTCTTAGTATGTCTACTATTTCACCGATAGTTATACCTAAATTAAAGGATATAAAATCTGTACTCATTATACTACCTACAGCTTCATCTTGATAACTTAAAAGTTCTTTGACTTCTTCAGCATCTTCCTTTTCTAAATTAACTAATATTTTTTCTCTTTCTTCTTCATCTAAATCATCTAAAATATCAGCAATTTCATCATTAGGCATATTTTCTAAAACTTCTGCTGCTTTAGTTTCTGAAAGTTCCTTAATTATGCTACCTTTATATTCTGGTTCAATTTCCTCTAATGTATCTGCTGCTAAATCTTCATCTAAAGATTCAAAAATTTGCTTTCTTGAACTAGCATCAAGATTTTCTAAAATATCCGCAAGATCAGCTGGATGTAATGTAGATAACTTTTTGTAAGGCACAGCAATTTGCAAACTATTATTTACCATCTCAAGAGATTCAACATCATCCCACATTAAAACTCTGTCATCATATTCTTTACCTATTATTTTATAAATTATGCTCCCTAACTTTACGCAATTCTTTCTTCTAAATCTTGCAAGAGCTCCAGTTTCAACAGCTATAACTCTATATTCTCCAGCTATTTCAGCTATTCTAAGATCATCAACCCTAACAACTTGCTTTCCATTTATATCTACTATCTTTTTATCTAATAAGTTTTCTGATAATAAATAAGAATAAGTTCTTGGTAGTATCTCTTTGCTACCCCTTGTAGTTATTTTAACTTTATTATCTTGTTGATAATAGTTTATGCTTCTAAATTCATAGTGAAAGGTATGACCATCATTCTTTACTTTGTATCCTATAACTCTTGGATAGCCATCTTCAGTAGTTACATAAATGTCTTTAAGTTCTCCTAAAATTTCATCAAATTCATCATAGATCTTTTTATCTAAAATGCTTGTGTATAGGAATACTGATAGTTTCTTCATGTCTATTCCTCCTAATATTTAGAGAACCTAACAAGTAAGAAACTAAATTTATAATTTAGTGATTCTTATTAATGAAGTTAATCTCCTCTAAAAATATAATATTCAATTTTTTTAAATTACAATGTTGAGGGACACCCTCCATTTAATTTCACCCCTTATTTTTTAATAAATATCATTTATTCTGTTTGAATAATTTTATACTTCAATTTTTACTTGAAATATATTCAATACTATATTATATTAAAATACCCTAAAAAGGCAACCTATTTTATATTTATATATAATAAAAATAATAATTTTCTATAAATAAAAAAGCCATATATATAGATGTTTTTACGACCTCGTTACCCTCCAAGTCATTTCAACCCTATATATATCGCCTTGAACTAATGGAATATCTACCTCATATATTTGGTAGATGAGTTTTCCCACTAAATTCATTTATCGTTATTTTTGAAAGGAAAATCTACCTCTATGCGTTTGGTAGATGGACTTAATTACTAAGTTCATACTTCGTTATCACTAGTATTCACTAAGTAATTAATGCCAAGTGTTTAATTCCAATGAGTTAAAATTATAACTCTTAAATTATTTCTATTTAAATGTATTAATAGATTTAAGTAAATTCAAGTAAATTAATATCTCTCCTATTATAGAAAACGGATAAATATATAGTCCACTTAATCCTAAAATAAATTCTATTATATATAAAAGCAAAGTTCCTAAAATACACCTCATACCTATCTTGTTACTAAAAGTCTTATCTAGATTTATTAAACAAAATACTAAAAGAGAAGCCATAATAACTAAATATACTAGTGTTACTAAATTACTATTTTCTAATGCTATAATAAATCCAAACTTAATATCAATTAAAATACTATGTTTATAGAACTTTATTATAGTTAAATATAAAGCAATAAAGGTTATTAAAACTATATTTAAATATTTAAACTTTAATTTTTCATTCCTTAAAAAAATATATATAATAACTATTGATATTAAAGGAATGCTTAAATAGTTTAGATTATACAAATACTTAAAAAGATAACTTATTCTTTGTTCTTCTACTATAAAATTAATTATAAGGCTTATATATCTTATTATTAAAGATGTTAGAACTATGTTTAAAAACATTTTAATTTTCTTAGGTGATAAATTATTATTTTTCCTAACTAATAATAGTAGAAAAATTAAAGTGAAAAGAAGTAAACATAAATAGCTAAATTCAATCAAATTACTCTCCTAACCATAAATCATTGCTACTTATTACTATTAATTTTTTTCCAACTTTATTCTAATTTTATGATAATTATTATAATTTATTGCTTAACTCCTAATACTTTTAAGGCACCTTTTTTGCAGGCTATCGATAATGGAAAATCTGGTCCCTTTTCTCCATCTATATCTGTTAAAATATCTTCTTCACATTCAATATAAAGTTCATTGGTTTTAAAATATATGACATTTTCTGAATCTAAATGTTCTCCTCTTAGAACCTTAACAAATAAAGGAATTAATTCTATAATTGGAATAGCTTTAAATATTATTACATCCAACTCCCCATCTGTTGCATCCGCTCTTGTTGCTAAATTTAAGTTTCCAGCTGTTTTGCCATTAAAAACTAACATAAAGTACATATACCCTTCAAATTCCATTTCCTTTGATGTTATTTTTATAGCTAATTTTCTAAAATTAGGTAGCTCTTCAAGACCTTTTAAATAATAGGCAAGCTTCCCTATTGTGTTTTTTAAATTAACATCAGTTTTTTGTGATACATCTGTAAAAAGTCCTGTACTTGCTACATTTACAAAATACTTATCATTAATGCTTCCTAAATCAACTGCTGTAACTTCTGAAGAAAGAATTTGCCTACAAGCTTTTTCAATATTTGAAGGCATTCCTAAAAATTTACCGAAGTCATTTGCTGTACCAACGGGTAATATACCAATAGGTACTGAAATTCCAATCTTACCCATAGCATTAACTACATTATCTATAGTTCCATCTCCACCAGCAATTAAGATATATTTGTAATCCACTATTTTAAAATCATCAAAGGCATTTATTATATCAACATCGCCATCTATCCTATAAGGAACTACTGCATATCCTGCCTCTTGATGTATTTTTATTATTTCATCTAAATGATCTAGTATCAAGTTTTCTCCTGAGTATGGATTGTATATAAATTTTACTTTTTTCAAGTTTAACCCTCCTAGGTTACATTATTTTATATAATTCTCAAATTTAAGAATTTTTATTTATATTTTAATAAAATAATTTATAAAATACATCTATCATAATTAAAATCATTTATTTTATTAAAACTAATATATATTAATATATAATTTATATTAGTTTACTACTAATACAATTATACTACTAATATTTGTATAATAAATCAAATTAAATAAGCCTTAAAATTATTAACTTTATATTAATAATTTTATTTAATTTTAAAACTTATTATATTTTCATTAATTGTATGTTATAATGTTACATTGAGTAAACCTTAAGAAAACAAACAATCTTAACGGTTAAAACCAGGAGTGATTTTATGAAAAAAAGTTCTATTCCAAACATTTTTACATTTATTAACTTATCATGCGGCATAATAGCTATTTTATACACCTTTAAATTTGATTATTTATTGGCTTCAATTTTTATTTTATTGGCTGGCCTTGTAGACAGATATGATGGAAGAATTGCTAGATACCTTAATGTTACTAGTGAAATTGGTAAGGAATTAGATTCCTTAGCAGATTTAGTATCATTTGGAGTTGCACCATCTCTTTTAATGTTTACAATATATAATTTATCAGAATATGGTCCTTTTGGATCAATAGGTTTAGGAGTATTATTATTATTGCCAATTTGCGGAGCCTTTAGATTAGCGAAATATAATATTTCTAGTTTCGATGGTGTATATACTGGAGTTCCAATTACTATAGTTGGTTGTTTTTTAGCTCTTGTTGTTTTAGTTACATTAAATTTAACTATTCCAACAATAATTCCAGTAATTCTTATGATTTTAGGTTCTTACCTAATGGTTAGTAATATGAAATTAAAAAAACTATAAAAAAAAGCTATTTCAATTTATTTATTGAAATAGCTTTTTTCTTTATTCCTCTTCTCTTTGTGAATTATCAAAATCTAGTTCATAATTTATTTCTGTAAGTATTGCATCTTTGCTAGTATTTTCTTCTATAAATTGCTTTTTAATTTTACAATATTTAATGTATGAGCTGCTACATTCATCTATTGTTTTTATTATTTCATCTATTATATGACCTAAATCTTCAGATCTTTCTACAGCTTCTTTTACTTTGCTCTTTTTTGTCTCAGAAATATTATTAAGTTCATTAGCACCTCCTATTAAAAGCCTATAGGAGTTTACCATGGAACTTAATAAATTATTTAAATTATTAATTTCATTATAATTATCTTGTATTAAGTCTTTATACTGCACCAGGTCACCCCTTTTTTAATATTTTAAGTTTCCTTATCTATTGAATCATAAATCTCTTCTAAGTTTTTAAAATAAGCTTCATCCTTTATCACACTATCTTTTTGACCATCTAAAATATCTTGATTTATTTTTTTAATTTCATTTCTTATAAGCACTCTTGTCTCTTCTATTATTCCTTCTATATTATTATCTATAACTTGTTCCTTCTCTTTACATTTAATATTAGCAAATTGCTTACTATATATTACTTCAATCTTTTCTATAAAATAATCTTCTATTGCTTTTTGATCTTCAAGGCTTAAAGGAATCTTAATACTATTTTTTAGTTTAAGAAATTCATTATATAACTCTTTTAAACTTTCAACGTATAATTGAATTTGCTTTAAAAATTCTTCCCTATTTATATCAGTACAACCTTGCGCTTCTAATTCTCTTTCATAAACCATAAAAGCTGTTACATATTTTAAAATATAGTATTCTATAGTTTCAGCCCCTATGTTTAAAATTTCTTCATATATTTCTGCTTCTATATCCTTATCTCTAAATATTTTATCTGCTAAAAATTCTCTACTTACATTTTTATATTCATTAATAATATAATCTAATGTCTTATCTTCTAAAAATTCTCTATTTATATTCTTAAATTCCTTGTCCTTATTATTTCTTAATAAATATCCATTAGGATTTTCTTTAACTTCCCCTATATCTAGAAATTCATTATAATTTTCTAAAAGAATTACAGGTACAAAGAATTTATCTGGACGTGATATAATCATTTACTTCCTCCTTCTGCCTCTTTTAATACGCAGTAAGGCTTAAAATAAGCTCTTGGATAACTACATAATGGACAAATAAGAGGAGCTTGGTTTCCTTCATGAATATATCCACAATTCATGCATACCCAAAGGGAATTCTCATCTCCCTTAAACATAGTATCTGTTTCTATTCTATTATAAAGATCTTTATACCTATCAGAGTGAGCCTCTTCTACTTCTCTTAATTCTTTATAAAAGTTTTCTACATCTATAAACCCTTCTTCTCTAGCAACATCTTCAAAGTTTTTATAAAGAGCTTCATATTCATTAGTTTCGCCATTAATAGCTTCCTTTAAATTTTCTTTTGTATCTCCAAGTAAATTTAAAAAAGATGTATATACTTTTCTAGCATGAGCTAATTCATTTCCTGATGTTTTGTCAAAAACTTCTCCTACCCATTGATATCCATCATCTCTAGCCTTTTCAGCAAATAAAGTGTACAGTGTTCTTGCCTTAGATTCTCCCATTAAAGTTCTATATAAGTTTTTCTCTGTTTTACTACCCTTAAGATCCATTTAATCACTCCCTGATTTTTTATACTATCAATTTATGCTTATATTTCCTTAATTGTGATGAATCTTTAAAAGACTAGCTTTATGTCTAATTCAACGTTAAATAAGCCTAGTAAATTATATATAATTTATCTTAGGCTTATTTTTATATAACAGTTATTTGATTATTTAAATCACAAATAATTTCAACTTCTTTTTCATCTTTATTTTTAGTTCTAAGCTTGATAGGTTTTCCCCATAAAATATTTATATACTTTAATGTTTCCTTAGCATAATCTAAATCCAACTCTCTTCCATCAAACAAGTGTTCAAGAATTAAGGAACCATTCTTTTCTACTTTTAAAACCCTTATTATAGGCATTGAATATAATCCACATGTAGTGGCTAAAGTATTCCTAATATTTTTATATCCTTCTTTATCAGAGACTTCTTCTACCACATAATCAAAACTTTTTTTAACGTATTGGTATAACTTTAGCTCTACACATAAATCCTCTGTTAAATACTTTCTTAAAAATGAACTATCTCTTTCTAAAGCTCTAACTTCAAATAACTTTTCTTTTCCATATCTTTTTTCTATATCTTGAAAAATTTTAAAACCTATATAATATGGATTTAATCCACCTATTAATGGTGCAACTACATCATTATGTTTTTTTAAAAACTCTATATGAATATTGGGTTCAAAATTAAGAGTTTTTAATATATTATAATGCCAGTAACTTGCCCATCCTTCATTCATTATTTTAGTTTCTATTTGAGGAATAAAATATTCAGTTTCCCTTTTTACTATCCTTAAAATATTCTTTTCCCATTCCTCTAATTTACTATACTTAATTATAAATCCTACTAAATCTTCTGACTTTTCTTCTATCTCATTACTTTTATATATTTTATTTATATCTATTACCCTAGGTATTTGAAATCTAATTCCATGGGCTGCATCTAAAATCCTTTCTACTTTCTCATAACCAATTAAAGGATCATTAATATATCTCCTTATTATATCTCCATTTAGCTTGAAATTCTCTAAAGCATCTTTAGATTTTGTTCCTTCTTTAAAGAGCCTATTATTTTTAAAAAAGTCATTGTGTCCATAAACATGAGCTATAATTAAAATTTGTAAGGAAAGGCTATTTTCCCTCATTAAATAAGCTAAACAGGGGTTGGTGTTTATAACCATCTCATAAGGAAGCCCTACAAAATTAGCTGAATATAGGGTTTTATTTTTATCGTAGGCTTTTCCAAAACTCCAATGGGGATACTTTGAAGGCATTCCAATATAGGCTTCATAACCTAGCATTTCATTAAAATCTATAATTTCAAATTCCTGTTCATAAAAATCAAGACCAAAATCCTTTGCTTTCTCCTCAATTAAGTCATTAAAATATTCTAAGTCCTTTAAACTATAGCTCATATTAATTCTCTCCTAACTCTTTGGATAACATAAGCCTTAAGGCATCCCATAGATCTTTCTTTTCTTTTACTATAATAGAGATAAAGTTTTTTTGAGTTACCTCTTTAGTAAATCTATAGTACATAGTAGTAGAGTAAGTTGAAGGTAGTAGCTCTGCATAAGCTAACATATTGCTTATATTACATAATTTTTTCAAAGCATCCACAGCCTTCTCATTATCTTCACTCCAGTTATCCCCATCACTTCCGTAGATTGTGTATATATTCCATCTATCTTTTGGATAACTTCTTCCAATTATATCTAAAGCTAAATTAAGCCCACTAGATATATAAGTTCCTCCAGATTCAGCTTTATGGAAAAATTCATATTCACTAACATTCTTAGCAGTTGTTGTATGAGAAATAAATTCGAATTTAATATTAATATATCTTCTTTTTATAAATTTTGATAAAACAAAGAATAAAGACCTTGCTAAATATTTTTTAGTACTATCCATAGACCCTGAAACGTCCATAATAAATATTATTACAGCATTACTTTCTTTTTTAGGTTTCTTATTTACCCTAAAATATCTTAAATCTTCTTCTTTAAAAGGTAATCTTTTTATATCACCTATTAAACTTTCTTCTTTTAATATCCTTTTAAGACCTTGCTTTCTAGCTATCTTAGACATAATTGTTCTTTTCTTTGAAATTCTAGGATTTATTCCATATCTTTTATAGCCTTTTCTTTTACCACTACTTTCTATTACTATTTCCGAAAACTTTTTCTTATCTAAATTAGGAAGCTCTAAATCTTCAATAATATACTCCATAAGCTCTTCCATAGTAATTTCTGTTTCATAAACATCTTCTCCCTTTGTATTACCAGCTCCGCCTTTTCCATTTTTATTAATAGGTTTTCCACCACCGACTTTATCTCCCCTTTTCTCATTCCCTGTACCAGTAGAAACTTTCCTATTATTTTTCCCAAATACAAATTGATATTCTTTAATTCCCTTTATCGGAATTTTAAACTTTTTATTCTTACTTTCTTTAGTAATACTTTCTTCCGATAAAATATCCCCTAGATTTTCCTTTATAGATTTTTCTACAAGTTGCCTATGTCTTTTTCTATCTTCTAAGGATCTATCATGTTTTAAGGGGTTATCTCTGCTATCTTTAAATATTGCCATTTATATCAATCCTTCCAAAGGTTGCTGGATGCATATTTTAATATTAAATCACAGCAATGAGGACAATAACCCATAAGTTTCATTTCTTCTATCATAGAGTTATATTTTTCTTTTTGATCTTTACTTCTAATTTTTGATTTAGTTATTACTCTAGATAGTTCTTTTACTGAAGCAAAAAGTTTCTTTTCTATAGCTTCTTTTAAAGGCTCATAAGAAGAATAATCTATTTTGTTTTCATTTCTAACCATATATAACATATAAGAAGTAAAATCAGTTCTAAAACCTTTAGCTGATCCTTCTGAAACTCCTATTTGTTCTTCTATGCTCCTCATAAATTCCTCATCGGGATTTTCTTCTTCCCCTAATAAAGGATCTTTAACTTTACTTTTATTAACATAAGCTTCGGCATTATCTAAATAATTATTAAATAAATCTTCTGCTTGTTCGCTAAAAGAATGAATAAAAGCAGATGTAATTTCTTTTTCTAATATATTGTTATATTCTTTTCTTATATTTTCTTCAATAAACTCTAAATACTTTTTCTTATCCTCAATAGAAATATCCATTTCCTTAACAGCTCTAACTATACTATCTAGTACAGTTAAAGGATTAATACAATTATTTTCCGAATTTGATAAAGCATTATCTATAGCTTTTATAATAAATCTTGTACTTAATCCCTTCATTCCTTCATATTGTCCAGCTTCTTCTCTTAATTCATTTATATCAATTTTCTTAGTGCTACCACTTTCTACTAATTCTTCACCATTATAGATTTTAATCTTTGTTATAGGGTCAACCTTCTCTGATGAAGTAATCCTAGATAATATTCCAAACATAGCTGCCGCCTCTAATGTATGAGGTGATATATGGGCTTTAAATCTACTTCTCTTTAGAATCTTTTTATAAATCTTAACTTCTTCATCAAGTTCTAAACAATAAGGAACTTCAATTTTAACTATTCTATCTAAAATAGCTTCATTAGTATGATCTGATTTAAACTTATTCCACTCACCTTCATTAGAATGAGCTACAATAACTCCATCAAAATAAACCATAGCACCTTTCCCTGGAGATGGTATAGCCTTTTCTTGAGTTGCTGTAATTATAGTATGAAGATATTCAACATCATTTTTAAATACCTCTATAAATTCAACTAAACCTCTATTTCCAACATTAAAAGCCCCATTTAAAGAAAATATTCTAGGATCATCTTCAGGATACATATCCATTTTAGATATATCTATTGAACCTGTTAAAATTGATGTATCTTGATTATTTGGATCTACTGGAGGCACAACTCCTATTCCTCTTCTAGAATTCATAGAAAAGGTCTTTTTTACAATAGGAAAGTTTTCATATTCCCCATTGTATTCTTTTTCTAATCTATATTTACAAACAGGACATAGTTCTCCTTCTATTTCAACCCCTAAGACCTTTTCAAAATCTTTTCTTAAATGTTTTGGAATTAAGTGTAATGGTTCTTCCTGCATTGGACATCCTTTTAATGAATATATAGATTCACTTTCTACTAAAGCTTCCTTTAAAGCTTCTACTAAAGAAGATTTTCCTGCACCAACAGGCCCTACTAAATATAAAACCTGCCTTGCTTCTTCTCCTTTCATTGAAGATGAATGAAGATAACTTACTATTTTCATAGCTACTTTATCTATTCCAAAAAAGTTTTCTTTAAAAAAACCATATTTTTTTATTATTTCATTTCCATGAATTCTCTTAATCCTAGGGTTTTCTTCTAACTTAACAATTTCAACCCCTTTGCTTATTACATCATCATAAAGCCTTTTATGTGAAAGTTTTGATATATCAGGGTTACTTTTTACTATATCTAAATAATCAAGAAATCTACCTTCAAACTTTGCTTCTCTTTTTCTTTCTCTATCTTTTTTTATAAATTCCTCAAAGTTCATTTAATCCACCCCTTTATATAAAATATATTCATACCCCCTTTAAATAATTCACTTATATTACGAATATAACTTTAGAAAATAAATAGCTATGTTTCGTTATCTAATAGCTGTGCAAAGAATTTCTAGGTTCATAATATATACTGTACCAAGAGTTTTGATTAAATTTTTACTTTAACCTTTTGCTGTAACTCTCATAATGTTGATTTTGATAAACTAATATCATAATATTTAAAAATATTTAGCTATATAATCACAAAATATTAAATATTTCATATTATATATTGGATACTTTTTTATTTTTATAATATACAAAATGGGTAAATAGCTTATGTTAAGCTATTTTATAATAATTAAAAAAATATCAATTTATCTAAATCTTCGTTAAATTAATAATTACTGTTAATTAGTATTCTTTATTGAATCATTGTATATACTATAGTATAATAAAGGAAATTAAAGAGATACTAGTAATAAATATAAAATTAAAAGGGGTGTTTTTTTATGGATGGAATTTTCTGTGCATTAAATAAGAATTGTAGAAAAGAAAAATCACAAGAAATAGTTAAAAATATGAATGATGAACAAGAGGTTTATGAGGAGATCTATTCTAAGAACTTAAATGAAAAGAAATAATATTAGTTCATAAATAAAAGGCTAGGATTATCTAGCCTTTTTTGTTTCTTTCGATATTTCAACATAACTATAGTATTTACTTATATTACAATTAATCTATTACGTAAGGATCTTTAGAATTATCTAAATTTTCTCCACCACCACTGCCCCCTACTAAATTAATTACTGTATTTTTCTTTATTCTATATTTATAATAAGATGCTGAATAAGTTACTCTAAATCTATTAGTATCATAAATTTCTTTATCAAAATTAATCCCCTTTGAAATAGCAAACTCATATTCTCTACTTTCCCCAGGGCTCAAGTAATCACTATAATCTTTGTAATTGTCAATATCATAGAATGATAAATCTCTACCAACAAAACTAGGATCTGCACTATTTATATAATAGTTATCATTATTCTGAGGTGTACTTTTTGTATTTTTAGAAAAAATTATACTTAAGTTATTAAAACTAGCATAATAATCAGTACTATTTTTCATTTCTACTTTTATAACTGTTACATTATCATAATCTTTAAATCCTACATACTTTACTTCTGGTGTGAAAGTTTTAAACAAATCATTATTTGCAGTATTTTTTATAAGAGTCTTTCCAGCTACTACCCTAAATCCTCCTAAAAAAATACATAATATAATCATCATAAATATAGATATTTTTATAAACCTTTTTATCATTTTCCTTCACCCCTCTACTCTATATCCTTTTTATTATAAATATAAATAGATACCGCCATTGACATTATAAATATAATTAAAACTAGTATAGGTACCAAAATAAAAAATACCTCTGTAGATTTTTCTACATAATCATAAGGTCTATTCTTTTCTACATTATTAATTAATCCACCTATAGACCTACATATTTTAATTAATAAATTTTCTTTACCATTATTATATAACCCATTTAGACTTGTTGTTTTATTTATATATATAAATGTAATAATAGAAATTACTGGTGCTAAAAATTTAGTTATTTTATATCCTAATTTAAATACTAAGGGTAAAATTATAGACATACTTAATAAGAAACTAACTATATAAACATATATATGCTCCATTGAAATATTAGAAGTTCCAAATAAATTATTTCTATTTAAAGCTAAAATAGTAAAACTGACTATTAAAATACTTAAAAGTGATAGAATATATTTTGAAAATACAACATCTCCCCTTTTTACTGGCATAGAAAGTAAATAATTATTAGCATTACTTTTTGATGTTTTACTAAAGGTTTGCATTATAAAAATATAAGATAAAAAAGCAGGTAAAATTTCAAAAGCATAGTATTCTCCAATAACATTAAAGAATATAAAATATGAAATTAAAATAATTAATACAGTTTTTCCTTTATATCCACTTAAAGAAATTCTTAAATCCTTTTTTAAAAGTTCTAGCATCCCTCTTCCCCCTTTATATAGTAATACATTATTTCATCTAAAGTTGGGATTAAAATAGTACCTTCTGTTTTTTTATTTTCTTCTTTAATAAATAAGCCTTCTTTATAGTATTTATTTTCTTTTTCCCCTATGAATTTCACATCCATAGTATCTAAGGTTTCTTTATCTCCTCTAACTAACCCATAGGTTTCTTTTATATCTTCAATATCCTTTGAAAAAACTATCTTTCCATTGTTTATAAATGTAATATAATCAGCTAGTCCCTCTAAATCCGAAGTTATATGAGTTGAAAATATTATGCTTTTATCTCCATCTTCAATTATTTCTTTGAATATTTTAAACAATTCTTTTCTTGATATATAATCTAAGCCCGCTGTGGCTTCATCAAATATTAGAAGCTTTGCTTTATGGGATAGAGCATTTGCTAAGGTAACCTTCATTTTTTCACCTTTAGATAATTTTCTAATTCTTTTATTTTCATCTAATTTAAATTTGAAAAGATATCTATCGAATAAATCACTATCAAAATTACTATAAAAGCCCTTCATAATCTTTTTATAATCCTTAATTTTTAAATCTTCATAAAAATTAAATTCATCTAAAACAAAGCCTATATTATCTTTTATAAATATTTCATTTTCATTATAATTTGTTCCAAATATATCTATAGTTCCTTTATTTGTTTTTAAAAGGTTTAGTATCATTTTAATTAAAGTACTTTTTCCTGCTCCATTAGGTCCAATAAGTCCCATAATAAAACCCTCTTCTAAAGTAAAGCTAATATTTTTAAGACTAAAGTTATCTAAGTCTTTTGATAAATTATCTACCTTAAGCATCTATATCCCCCTCATATAAAAGATTTATTAGTTCTATTAAATCATCCTTATTTAAGTTAATTCTATTTGAAAGCTCTATAGATTTTTTTATATTACTTTCAATTTCTTTTTGTATTCCTTCTTTTATAATTTCATTGTTTACTGCCCCTATAAAAGAACCTTTCCCTGGATAAGTTATTATATATCCCTCTTTTTCTAACTCATCATAAGCTCTTTTAGTAGTTATAACACTAATATTTAAATCCTTTGCCAAAGTCCTTATTGATGGAAGTTTATCATTAGTTTTTAATTTTCCTTCTATTATTTCTTTTTTTACTTCCTCCATTATTTGTTCATAAATTGGAGTGTTTGAATTATTACTTATAATTATCTTAATTTTCTTTTCCTCCTTTCAATAACTATACTAAAAAGGTTCTTCTTTAATTTATCTACCTTTATACTGTTGTCATTTAATCATTATATAGATAATTAGAATATTAACTTTATAACATTCCTTATTAAAATTATTCTTATAAACCACTTTAACTGTTAATACTGTTTATATTGAATATATACAGTATTTTATATCTTGTCAAGGTTTAGTTTTTGTAACACTTATTAACTTTAAAATCTATAATAATTATAAATCAATATATTAGGAGATAATTATGACTTTTATGCAAGATAATCAAATTTCAAACATTGATGATTCAAGACTTAGACCTCCTCCATTTGGAAACTTTCTTCCTGGTTTTCCAAACACTTTACCTGGTACTCAGACTCCTCCTACACCAGGAAAAAGTATGAATTTGGGTGCTCCTCCAAATTATACGCCTTCAAAAAGTAGCCCAGAAGTTCAGAGTTTGCAGTCTTCTGGTTCTTCTGGCAAAACTAAAGCTGTAAGTCCTAATTCAATTAGATTTTGTTTGTTTAAGTTTACTTATATTTGGGAAACTAACGGAAATAACTATTGGGCTTTTATTTTTGATGTAGACAGAAAAACCGTAACTGGTCTTCGTTGGTTTAGGGGCCGTTGGGTTTACTTCGGGGTAGACATAAGAAGAATTGACTCTTTTGTTTGTTATCGAGAAGCTCTTCCTGTTATTAATAGTTCCTTCCCTGATAATAACTTTTTTAATGATACTTTTTCTGATAACAGCAATCCTAATAATAATTTTTCACCTGCTGTAGGTTCTATTATTAATAATGATTTCTATGAAGGTGGTAATTTTAATAGTACTAAGGATTTATCTGGGCTAGGTGCTTTTCCTTGCGGAGATCCAACTTGTATTGGATATCCTGTAAATAAATCTAGTAATAAAAAAACTAATGATTGTAATTGTAAAAAGAAAAAAAGAGGGCATTCCTCTCTAATAAGTAAAACAGAATACACAACAAGAGGTATAAATGAAACTTTTTATAGAGTTCTATCTTCTGTTAATATACCTGAAGTTAAAGAAGATTTTGTCGTAAATTATCTTGGAGAAAATGAAGATAATATAGACGATTTCAAAGCCGCATTTCCATGTAAACAGGCTAGAATTATTAATTATAGGATAGTACTTGAAATAACATACCCAAGTAAATTTAATAAAGAACTTATAGAAGATTTAAATAAGGCAGCTTACGATTCTTCTCTTGGAGCTGAAAGTACCTTAAATCAAAGAAGTACTCAAGACTTTTTATCTACTTTAGATATGTTTGAAGAAGTTTCTAAGAATATACCTTCTAGTTTAAATGTATTTACATCAGAGTTTAATAATAAAATTAAATATTTAAAATTATCTAAAGACGTGCTTAGGAATATTGAATATAAATTAATCAAAGAAACCATCGAAGACGATTGGCATGTTATATAGATTAACTTAATATGAGAATGTAACTTGAGAAAAATAAAGTGGTATGTTCGATTAGCTCGATAGCTTTGCAAAGAATTTCTAATTACTCGCTATAGTCTAATCTCTCTATACCCCTTTATTTTTCTCTTGTATTTACATACAATATAAGTGAATTAAGGGGTAAAAGTTCATATTGAAGGAAATAATTCAGTAGAACTGAATTAAGAATACTTTAAGTAAACCCATGAAGCACAACTATTTATTAGCCAATCTTCAGTACATAGTCTAAATATAAATGAATTGTATAAATTAGTTCTTTTTATCATTCAAATTTTCTACTCTAATTCCTATTTCTCTATTTGCTAGTTTGTAGGCTTCTTTTATAAGATCTTCTCTTGTTTTTTCGTTGCCTAGTAGAACATCTATAGTTATTTGATTTCTATCTGGAAAGTATTTATCTAATATTCTTTCTTCAATATAGTCTTGGTCTTTAATTGAATAGTCGTCCATAATGTGCATTATATTAAAGTTTTCTTTGCTTAAATATTTTCCAAGTAATATACTTCTGTGACATCTAATTGGGTCTTGCATAGCCCCTAAAAGTGCTATTCTATAACCTTTATTGCATCCATCTTTTAGTCTTTCAATTCCTCTTTTAAAATCCTCTTCTTCTATTACTTTTTCAAAATCTGCATATCCTTCTTCTATATAAGAAGCTTTAGTGTCTCTTTTATCTGCAAATTCTGTTGCCATAAATAAATAGATAAATCCTTCCTTTGTTAATGTATATCTTATTGTTTCTTTATCAAACTGTATATTATATTTTGAGTAAGGAATACCCCTTGTATCTATTACACAATTAATATCATAGTGTCTTAACATATCTATTAATTTTTCAACAGGATAGTTTGAATGTCCTATTGTATAAATATCCATCATATTAATCACCTCGTAAAACTTTTTAATCAAATAAATTTATAAGTTCTTCTTTTGAAAGACTACTTATAGTTTCTCCTGTTAAGTTTCCTTCATCAATAATGTTTCTTATAAGCTCTTGCTTTTCTTTTTGTAGTTTCATAATTTTTTCTTCTATGGTGTCTTTTGAAATAAGCTTTATTACTTCTACTACATTCTTTTGCCCTATTCTATAAGCTCTATCTGTAGCTTGATTTTGAACAGCTGGGTTCCACCAAGGATCAAAGTGTATTACCATATTTGCAGAGGTTAAGTTAAGTCCAACCCCTCCAGATTTTAAGGATATTAAAAATATATTAGTATTTCCTCCATTAAACTCATTAACTAAATTAACCCTATCTTTTGCTTTAACAGAACCATCTAAATAAAGATATTCTAGGTTTTCTTTTTCGAGCTTTCCACCTATTTTCTTTAAAACAGAAGTAAACTGAGAAAATAGAATAACCTTTTTATTATTTTCTTTAGCCTTTATTAAGATATCTTTAACTAATTTAATTTTAGCACTTTCCTCTTTATATTCTTCTATTATTAAGGATGGATCTAAACATAGTTGCCTTAATTTTGTTAGATAAGAAAAGATAACTATTTTATTATCAGAACTTTCTTTTATATCCTTCTTAAATTCCTTTAAGTAACTATTGTAAATTTGCTTTTGCATATTTGTCATTGGAACTAAATATTCCTTTTCTATTTTGTCAGGTAATTCATCCAAAACTTCTGACTTTAATCGTCTTAATATAAAAGGTGAAATCAAAGCTTTAAGTTCTTTTATACTTTCTTCCTTACCATTTAAAAATTCTATTTTAAACCTATCTTCTCTATATAAAAATCCAGGCATAACAAAATCAAAAATTGACCAAAGCTCTAGTAAGTTATTTTCTATAGGAGTTCCTGTTAATGCTATTTTGCATTTCCCTTTAATATCTTTTACTATTTCTGTAGTTTTAGCCTTACTATTTTTTATATTTTGAGCTTCATCTAAAATAATATAATCAAAGGTTTTATCCTTATAAAAATCATAATCATTTTTTAATGTTCCATAGGTTGTTAATATTATATTATAATTCTCAAAGTTCTCTTTAACTTTATTTCGGTCCTTTAAATTTCCATGTAAAATTCCTATATTTAAACCTTTTGTAAATTTATCAAATTCATTTTTCCAGTTATATATTAAAGCTGTAGGTGCAATAATCAGAGTCTTTTTATCTTTGTTTTTAAGAATTAATGCTATAGTTTGAATAGTTTTACCAAGACCCATATCATCAGCTAAAATTCCACCAAGGCCTAAATCACTTATTTCATTTAGCCAGTTATAGCCCTTTACTTGATAGTCTCTTAAGGTTCCCTTTAAATCCATTGGGGCTTCATAATTTTCTTCTTTATTCTTAAATTTCTCTATTATATCTTTAAAAACTTCTTTTCCTCTTATATCTAATGAGGATTCTCCCATTATCTTTTCACCTAAATGAAATATCTGGTATTTATCCACAGGTAGATCTTCTTTATAAACAGTTTTAAAGAAATTAAGCTCTCTTAAAATGTTAATAAACTTTTTAACCTCTGGATTTTCTAAATCTAAAAAGTTACCATCTTTACTTTTATAAAAACGCTCTCCCTTATTAGCTTTATTTACTATTGTCCCTATTTCATCCTGACCTATATTATCTATAGAATACTTTAAATAATATTCTTCATCTTCTTCTCTAAATTCCATATGTATTGAATTATTATCTAAAACTTTTATTTCTTTAAATTTATCTTCTAGTTTTAGATTTCCTAAAGCCTTTAATTTATTTAAACCCTCTTTTAAGAATAAATATTCATCTTCCTCATTACCGATAAACTTATATCCATCTTTTTCATTATCCTTTATAAAACTATATCTTTCTAAAACCATATCTATTTTATCTAAAAACTTATTATCCTTTAAAGCTTCTAAGGAATTTATATAATTTATTTTGAAATTACAATAAAGATTATTATCTTCCCTGATTATATAAAATTCTATTTT
>JARIDB010000095.1 GCA_029257045.1 Clostridium sp. | reverse complement strand
CCCCATACTTTTATTTCCCCCGGAGAAACTAATGTATTTTGTTTTGACCCACACTTCTGAGAAGGGCCCGCAGCTTTCCTCACTGGACCCTATATATTACACATACCTGTAGATAAAATAATTGGCTTATTAGTTTTTGCTATTTTAATTAAATAAGGAAGATTTGTTACTTCCCCCGAAGGAATTTTCCATAATCTAATACCTAAATTATTTAAAAAATCAATACTATCAAAATCAAAAGCTGTAGAAAAAAATTCTATTCCTTTAAATTCACAATACTTTTTTAACTCTATAAAATCATCAAATGATAATTCAAGCTTTTTTAACATTTCTAATTGACTTTCATTTGAATTTGTCTGCTTCTTTTGATATTCTGCCTTACTGGCACTTTTTGAAACAATATTTTTTGATACAAATGTTTGAAACTTTATACAATCAACACCTGCTTCTTTTGCTTTATCAACCATTAATTTAGCAAGTTCAATACTTCCGTTATGATTAACACCTGCTTCTGCAATTATATATGTATTCATAATATACCTACCTCCTTACATGGATTACCGTACGCTATAACATTATCAGGTATATTTTTTAAAACTACACTCCCAATTCCAATTATAGTATTATTCCCAACATTTATTTGCTGTCTTATTACACTTTTTGCACCTATATGAGTATTATCCCCAATATGAACCCCTCCGCATAAGACACTTCCAGGAGAAATATGAGAAAATTCTCCGATAAAACAATCATGCTCTATTATTGAACCTGTATTAATTATTGAACTTATCTTAATATAACTACCAGCATTAATTACAGCATTTTTTCCAATATATATTCCTTCTTCCAAAGTAATATGCTTACTAATACTCGAAGTAGGATCTATTATATTAGGTATATTAAAACCTATTTTCTTAATATCATGAAAAAGTCTAATTCTAGTAGATGGATTCCCTATACTTCCAACAGTAACAAATGCGTTATTATATCCACTTTCATATAATTTTAACAAATCATTATCACAACCTATAATCGGAATACCCAAAATATTATTACCTATATTACTATTCTTATCAATTATTCCAATTTCAGAGTAATACTCCATTGCTAAAATACTATCAATTACTGATTTGCAATGACCTCCTCCACCAATTAGAAGTAACTTTTTATTTATTTCCATATAACCTTTCCCTCATTTTTTCCATTTCATCAATTTCTCCCATATCCATCCAAGAGTTTTCACTAATCGGATATACACCTATTTTATAACCTTGATTTTTATACTTTTCAATTATATCAGGAAACCCAATAGATATATCTTTTTCTAGTTCATCAATAACCTTCGATTCTACAATATATACACCAGTATTAGTGAAAAAGGATATCTCTGGTTTTTCTTTCATATTACTAATCTCACCATTTTCTCCAATTTCAACAACGCCATAAGGAATCTTTATATTTTTTAATGAACAAACCATCGTAATAATATTTTCTTCTTTCTTATGATACTTATATATTTTTTCATAATCTTCTTCAATAAGGATATCGCAATTAGAAAGTATAAATGTGTTATTAATCTTATCTTTAAGAAGACTTAACCCTCCTCCTGTACCAAGTGGAATATCCTCATCAACGTATTTCACTTCATAATCCTTTTCTATTTCATTAAAGTAGGCCTTTATCATATTTTTCTTATGATTGACTATTAGATAAAATTTATTACATCCATGTTTATGGAATCTATTTATAATATGCTCTGCAATAGGTATTTCTCCAATTGGAATTAATGGCTTTGGAAGTATTTTAGTATAAGGATATAACCTTGTTCCAAGTCCACCAGCCATAATTACTACTGGTATATCTAGATTTTTTTTAATTTCATATTCTTTATCATCCCATGAGGCAATTGAAATTATATTCCTATCTTTATCAACAATAGGAATTGCCTCTATTGAGTACCTTTTTATATATTCTTTTGCTAAAGCTTTATCTTTTAAATAAATAAACCTAGGATTATAATTGGCTATATATTTTATCTTAGAATCAAGGCTTCCTTTTTTTAATATCCATCTTCTAATATCACCATCCGTTAATGCTGCTACAAACTTTTTATCTTTAAAAACGAATAAAACCTTTTTAGCAACTTTATCTAATTGGTTCATTGCCTCGACTATTGTATTTTCTTCATCTATAAAAAAATCCTTAATATCCAAATTATTCTCCTCCAAATACTAATTTCATTCAGGATTACTTAAACATTTCGAAATATATATTACATCATCTTTACTTAAATTTGAGCTACAAGGAATATTAACTATATTTTCTAAATAAAATTTTGCTTTTTCAATTTTATAAGCTTGATTATTTAAATATGGTTTCTGTTCATTTATTAATGCCCATATAGGTCTTGATTGAATTTTCTTTGAATATAAATAATTTATTACATCATCTCTATTCATATTATATTCCTCATTACACTTTAAAGCATAAAACCAATAATTACTTCTTATATCTTCTCTAAATTTCAACATTGTTAATCCAGGTATGCGCTCTAATAATTGTTTATATAAATCATAGTTTTGTTTTTTAACTGCTATAAAGCCTTCAAGTTGTTCTAATTGAGCTAATCCAAGTGCTGCTTGTAAATTAGTCATACGATAGTTATATCCTACTTCATCATGAATAAAATAAATCTCATCAACTTTAGCTTGTGTAGTTAGATGTTTCGCTTGTTTTAACAATTCTTCATCATTTGAAACTATCATACCACCACCACCAGTTGTGATTATCTTATTTCCATTAAATGAATAGACACCTAAATTCCCTATTGTTCCAGCATATTTACCTGCATATTTTCCACTAGTATAATAAGTACCTATAGCTTCAGTTGCATCTTCTATAACTTTCAAATTAAATTTATCTGATATATTCATTATTTTTCCCATATCAGCCATATTACCAAATACATGTACAACTATAATAGCTTTAATCTGTTTCTTAGTTTTATTATTAATTAACCTTTTATCAATAAAACTACATTCCGTTTCACAAAATTCTAAAAGCTTATCTGGATCTATGGCTAAAGAATCATCGCAGTCCATAAATATTGGTTCTGCTCCAATATATTTAACTGGATTAACAGCTGCTATAAAAGTTAATGTGGGTACTATTACTTCATCTTTATTTGTTACTCCACAAAGCATTAACCCTATATGCAATCCAGATGTTCCATTTTGACAAGATACAGCCCCTTTAGCTTTGACATATTCTGCAGTTTTATTTTCAAATTCAGTAACATAAGGGCCTCCAGTTGATACCCATTCTGTTTCAACTGCATGAGTTACATACTCTAATTCTCTTCCTTTTAAATTAGGAACAGAAAGAGGAATAAACTTGTTATTCATATAATCGCCACCTTACACATTATAAATATCTGTTTTATATTTATCTAAGTTGTTTTTTAAGAATTCTATTGTCTCTGCTAAACCTTTTTCCAAATTATATTGAGCTTTCCAGTCTGTTAATCTCATTATCTTTTCGTTTGACCCTAATAATCTGTTAACTTCACTTTTTTCTGGTCTTAATCTTTGATCTTCACATATTATTTTAGCACTTGGATTTATTTGTCTAATTAGCTCTTCCGCTAATTGGCCTATAGAAATTTCTTTTTGGGTTGCTATATTAATTTCCTCGCCAATAGTTTTATCCGATTTAGCTATCTCAATAAAACCATTTGCAGTATCTTTAACATAATTAAAATCTCTAGTTGGTGTTAAGGACCCAAGCTTTATTTCTTCTTTTCCAGCAAGTAATTGTGTTATTATTGTTGGAATTACTGCCCTTGCTGATTGGCGTGGCCCATAAGTGTTAAATGGTCTAACTATTGTTATTGGCATATTAAAACTTCTGTAAAATGATTCTGCCAATCTATCTGCACCAATTTTTGTTGCAGAATATGGTGATTGTCCTTGGTATGGATGTTTTTCGTCAATTGGTACATATTGTGCAGTACCATATACTTCTGATGTTGATGTTACTAATATTCTACTAGTATTTAAATCTCTAGCTGCTTGTAATACATTTAAAGTTCCTTTAATATTTGTATCAACATAAGAATCTGGTGAATTATAACTAAAAGGAATTGCTATTAATGCGGCAAGATGAAATACTTCATCCATTCCTTTCATTGCTTCCCTAACACCATTAGGATCTCTTATATCTCCTGTAAAGACATCAATTTCATTTAAAATCTCTTTAGGAAGGGTATCTAACCATCCCCAGGTATTAAATGAATTATAATATGTAAATGCCTTAACCTTATATCCTTGCTTTACTAATTTCTCCGTTAAGTGACTTCCTATAAACCCATCTGCCCCTGTTACTAAGACTTCTTTTGCCATTTAAGCTCCATTCCCTTCTAGTTACTTATTTAAAATTTCATTTCTTCTAATAGTTCGTATTCTAATAAATCTGTTACTAATATGAAATCTTTATTATTAAAAGCTTCTAAAGTTTCATTTAAAATACTGTTGACTTTTTCATTATCAATTTCATATTTTTCATCTATTGAAATATCTTTAATAAATTTGCCTAACAAGTCTATTATTTCTATAAATTTATTATAATTAATATCATTTGAAGTATTTCTAATCTCTTCATTAAAATCAAAAACTTCCTTCTTTACTATTTCAAATTGATTGTCTATATTCATAATTTACACCTCTTATAATTCTTCTCTATTATCATTTATATACTTTAATGCATAAGTAGCTTCTTTTAACACATTTCCATATAATATTTTACTTTTTTGATATATTTTTTTTGCTTTCGTTAATTCAGAATCATTATACCTTAATTTATATTTAGGGTTATATAAAACTATATTTATAGTTTCCGAAAACAAATATCCTATAAACTTTACTTCATTTGGTATTTCTTTCATTAACTTATCAGCTTGATCTAATATTTTCAATGCACTTTTTAGTATTTTATTATTACTTATATAATAATTATAATATTTTTCATTTTGTTTAGTTGCTTCTTTTAATTTAGAAATAAGTTTTTCTAAATATTCTACACTTTTATCAAATATATTGTTTATTTCTTCTTTAGTTAAAGCTATATCTACCCCTTCATAATTTATATCAATTTCTTTCTTTTTATCTAATCTTTCTAATCTCTCGATATTATCTATTAACTTTTTTACTTTTGTTCCCTTTATATTAGCTCCACCTTCTGTAGAATTAATAAATTCGAATTCTTTATTTTCATCTATTATTTCCTCAAACTGCTGTCTAAATAAATCCAAAGTAGCACTAGTTCTAATTTCATTCCCATAAATGTCATTAACATAAATATCAGAATCATTTTTAATTTTATTTATATCTTCTTTATCTTTATATTTTTCTTGGGTAAACTTCGCATTATCAGCATGAACCTTATCATCTGTATATGCCAAATCTTGACCTACAAATATAATTGGATTACACCCCATATACATTGCAATCTTTGTGCAAGTGTGAGCAACTGAACTATAAGTAAAATTATAGTTATGGTCATTTATTAAATTTCTAATCCAAGGCATACCTGAAAAAAATATTTTTTCACCCTTATGCTTATTAATAACATTACTAGGCAATATTTCCGAATGTACTAATGTTGTATTATTATTTTCAATTATACCTTCAACTAATTCATAAGATAATTCATGAGCATCTATAATAGATAAAAAGTCTGGATTTATACCTTCATTAAATAATGCTTTTAAAGTTCTTCCTCCAGTAAAAATAACAGCCTTATCCTCTAACTTTTTAATTTCCTTAATGTTTTTTGATAAAGAAGGTCCTGCCGAAACTATAATAGCAGGTCTATTCTTATATATTTCTTTAAAATTATTTATTTTTTTACTTTTATATAAATGTTTTAAATTAGATACTGTACTTTCAAACCAAAGCTTTGAAAAGAATATTTCTGTATTCCTAAAAATTATACTCTTTCTAGTTACATCTCTTATTAATTTATATGTATTTGATACTTCTTCAGTAAAAATATTTTTGTAATTGGTATATTCATATGTTTTAAATCCATCTAAAGCGAATTTTTTAATGTGTGTACTAATTAAATCCTTATATTCATCCAGTAAAGGTAATACAATTATATTTTCTTTTTCTTCTTTTTCTTTTAATAAATATAAATCATAAATTTCTTTGCATGGTTCTATTATTAAAATATTATTATCTTTTACACATTCTCTAATTTCATCAATATATTCTCCTGTTGATAATCCTATAATCACAATATTAATATCATTATTTTCATTTATAAATTTTTTTAAATTATTAATATCTCTATTAACTGAATATTTACTTCCTAAATACAGTACTTTATCTAATGAAATAACCTTAATTATATCCTTATCGTCTTTACTCTTTTCTATATTTATATTATATTTAGACATATTATATAATTCACTCCTTATTTTATCATATTATAATTATCGAAATAATTGTAATAAACTTAAATAAAAAAAGGCACTGTTTTCACAGTACCTTTTTAATATAATTATCTTAATAATTGTAATACGTTTTGTGGTTGTTGATTTGCTTGAGCAAGCATAGCTTGAGCTGCTTGTTGAAGAATGTTGTTCTTTGAGAAATTCATCATTTCTTTAGCCATATCAACGTCTCTTACTCTACTTTCTGCTGCTGTTAAGTTTTCTGAAGTATTATTAACGTTAGCTATAGTATGCTCTAATCTGTTTTGCATTGCTCCTAAATTAGATCTTTCTGATGAAACTGCATCAATTGCAGTATTTATAGTATCTATCATACCAGTAAGAGAAGCTCCACTTGTTTTTGAAGATATTACAATAGCTGAAGCTGGAACTTTTAAAGCTGAAGCGTTCATTGTAGCAATTGCTAATGTTACTGTTTGCTTTGAGTTTGCTCCAACTTGTAATTGGATATTTGAAGCTTTTCCTGTTAATAAGTCTTTTTTATTAAATTGTGTTTGGCTAGCAATTCTGTTTATTTCATTTTGTAATTGCTTAATTTCTTTTCCTATTTGCTTTCTATCATCGCCGATATTTGTATCGTTAGATGCTTGAACTGCAAGTTCTCTCATTCTTTGAAGAATGTTGTGAGTTTCATTTAAAGCACCTTCAGCTGTTTGTATTAAAGAAATACCATCTTGAGAGTTTCTTGAAGCTTGATCTAAACCTCTGATTTGTCCTCTCATCTTTTCTGAAATAGCAAGTCCTGCTGCATCGTCCCCAGCTCTGTTAATTCTAAGTCCTGAAGAAAGTTTCTCCATTGACTTTCCAGCAGCAACATTGTTTGCTCCCATGTTTCTGTGTGCATTTAATGCGTTCATATTGTGATTAATTATCATTATAAATTCCTCCTTGATTTTTATAGACATCCTTGTCTTTATTTTAAGGATTTTTCATCCTTATATTATAATTATCGTACAAGTAAAAAAAACTTTATACTTTTTTTAAATATTTTTTTAAATATTTTTTAAATCTTTGCATTAAAGAAATTATTAATTGTTTTATTTTTTTCATAAGCATTGTTAGCATTTTTTCTTATATGAAGATTTCTTATATCTTCCTTTACTTTAATTTGTTCTTCATCTATTGAAATCTTTAACTTTTCATCTAAATTTAATAATCCTTTTGATAAATATATTTCTTTAACTTTTTCTTTATTATTTTCATTTATAAACAATTCTTTAATTAATTTTTCTCTTTGATCCATAAGACTAATTATATCAATATCATTTTTTATATTTAATATTATTTTTTCTGTTATTTTCTTATAATCTTCTAATATTTCTTCTATCATAATACTTTCTTAGCCCAATCCTAGCTGTTGCATTAAATAACTTTGTTGAGAATTATATTTATTCATCATTACTTCTAATTTTGAATACTTAGTATATAAAGCTTGCTCTCTTATTGTAAAGTCTCTCTCCATATCATTCATCTTTTGTTCATATTTTGTTATAGACCTACTTATTTCATTGTTAAAAGCTGCAGCAGTTCCTTCGATACCCGCTTTTTTAATAATAGCAGATTTTGCTGTTACAGTTTCATTATATAAAACTTCTTTTAATCTTTGAAGTAATCCAGTTTGTGAATACTTTTTTCCTTCTGGCAGATTATCATCTGAAGGTTTATCTTTTATAAATAAATTCATTACTTCTTCTGAATTTTCTTCTAAAGCTTTCGATAATTTATTTTCATCTATAATAAATGTACCATTTTTAGATCCTTGATAATCAGCTACAGGCTTTATCCCTACTTTTTCTAAGTTTAATCCAGACCCTTCAACAATGCTTCGCATAGCCTGTTTCAAACTATTCGATACCCTTATTAAGTCATTATCTCTAGTAAGTTGTCCTTTTTTCACCTTTTCGTCCCATAGCTTTATTTCATCTTGAGACATTGATTTCTTTTGTTCATCTGTTAATGGCATAAAACTTTTATTTCTTTTTTCAGTAGTTAGTGTATTTAACTTTTCAATTAAAGTATTATAATCATTAATAAATTTAACTAATTTATCTTTTGTTTCTGTAACATCTTGTTTTCCATTAACAGTTATTTCTCCGCCCTTTGGAATATCCCCTGTAAACTTAAAAGTAATACCATCTAAAGTAATTGAATTTGTTAATCCTTTATGAGTATATTTCCCACCCTTACTATTTTCAATTACTATTTCAGCATCTTGTCCACCTGAAGCAATTTTAATATCAGCTGGAGTTACTGAATTGTCTATTTTAACATCAATCTTTGATTTTGGGCCAACAGTGTTAGATTTTAATACTATTTTACCTAACTGCTCACTAGCTGTAAATCCAACCCCTTGTTCTTTTAGTACCTTATTTATATGGTCAGAAATTTCTTTTTCGGTTATCTTTCCAGTTAAATCCACTAAATTACCATTTATATAAACCTTTTTTCCTGAAACTTCATTCAAATCAATAGTACTTTCTGTATATGTAGCATCTATTCCTGGGTTAAATACACCCTTAACATTATTAATTGATATGTCAGGATCTACCACTTTGCTACCTAATTCTACAGTTTCAAATATAATTTCGTTACTTCCATTAACTTCAGCTTTTAATTTAAAGTCTTTCAATTTAATATTTAATGATTCTTTAATTTCCTTATCAGATTTACTAACATCTATTTGTATTTCTTGGTTTCCAATACTTATCTTTCCGCCTGCTACCTTTAAATTATCAATTGTAAAACTTGGATCAATTATAGTTGATCCCGTTGCATCAATACCTTGTACAATACTTCCCGTACTATTAGTAAAAGTTCCACCAACAGTAAAGTTATTATCCTTTCCTAAAACAGTAGATTCAAAAACAAATCCGCTTTTATTTGATCCAGTACTTGCTGCAAAATCAGTATATTTTACACTTACATTAATTCCCTTTGCTTTAAGTTCATTATTTAAATTAGTTGCTCTATCCTTTGCTGTTTCACCTTTTAAAATAAACTCTTCGCCGTTAATCACTAATTTTTCATCTTTGTTTATACCTTCACTAATTGACATTTGGTTAGACTTCGCAACTTGCCCTGTTATTTTATAGTTATCTGCCTTTGCATCACCTGAACCCGTAACAGTAAGTACGCTTTCATTAGAAGATGTAAATTTAGTAGTTGCCCAACTTTTACTAAGAAGTAAACTATCTTTATTAGTAATATCAAAGTGTTTATTATAAAGTTCTCTTGAGTCTTTTATCACTTCTCTATAAAGTTTTTGCTTTATCTCAAGAATTTCTTTATCTTGACCTCTTTTATCTATTTTTATACGGTAAACTTTCATTGAATCTTTAATTATTTGATCCATATCTAAGCCTGATGCTAGACCTGTTATTCTCATTTAAACACCCCTATTTTTTATTCTTTTTGATATCTCATATGCTTCATGCCAAGTACTTCTAACTTCTTCAATAACTGGCATAATTTCATCCATCATCTTTAAATCCTTTTTTATATTTATTTCAAAAAGTTTATTTTTGATAAAATCGTAAACTTTATACATTTGTTTTGCCCATTCACCCGAATTTTGATCTATGCTTACCATTAGCTCTACAAATATATCTTGAACTTTAACTAGATTTACATGACTCTTTTTAATATCATTTTCTTTAAGTCCTTCTCTTGCTATTTTAGAAAATTTAATTGATCCATCTAATAGCATTAATAAAAGTTGTTCTTTAGATGCATAATTTACACTGTTATTTTTATATGCATTTAAACCATTATTACCATACATATTGTTTGCTTCCTCCTATTTTTTAACATCTATAAAAGTGCCACTTATAATTCCATTTATATCTTCTTCTTTTTCAGCTTTTAATACTATAGCTTTATCTTCTGTTTTAGTAGCTTCAATAATAATCTTATTACTTTTATTTTCTTCTTCTACGTATTCTTTAAAACTTTTTCCCTTGTTTTTTTCGCTATCTTTATAAATTTTTATATCTGTTTTCCTATGAACCTTACCATTTCGTGTTTTCTCGTAGATTTTCCTTCTTAAATCATTATCAATTTTATTTATTAAAGGATTCATTTAATCTCCTCCATTTAAGCTTTTTTATCTACTAACACTCCCGCTATTTCACACATTTTCGCTACTAAATCCAATATTTTTTTAGGTGGAAATTCCATTATTATTTCCTTAGTATCTTGATTAACAATTTTAATCATTATATCTCCTAAAACTTCATGAACAGAATATTCAGCTACTGTATTTTCATATTTCAAAAAACCATTTAATTTGTTTAGTGCTTTATCTAAATCTTTTTTATTATACTCTTTGTCCTTAAGTTCAACTTCTTTTATTACTTCTTTGCTTTCTGATACCTTTGTAGTTTCTGAAGTTTTCCTTAAATTTAAGTTAGCTTGTTCTCCTTGGCTTATAATCTTTAACTCCATCTTAATCACCCTTTCTTTTATATCTCATACCATATCTAAATTAAGAATTAATTTTTATTTTAGTTTCTTTAATTTTTTTATATCTAATGGGATTGATTTAGATTCTTTATTTTGATTTTCAACCTCTTCATAAAGTTCTTTTCTAAGTATAGTTACTTCTCTAGGTGCATTTATTGCAAGTTTTACACTTCCATCTTCTATTTTTGAAATAGATATTTCAATGTTATCACCTATTAAAATAGATTCGCCTTTTTTTCTAGTTATAACTAACAAACTAAACACCAACCTTTATTGTTTATTTATAAACCTTCTGCCTTATATTATACTTATTATTTTCTGTAATATACTGTTCCCCTTTGTTAGTTTTATTATTTATGACTATTGGAGCCTTTAAATTAGCTGTTATTTTTTCAATATCACTATTTAATGTAATCACGGAATATAACACCACTTCTTTTTCATCTTTAATTTCTAAGTTATTTATAATTTCTTCATTTAATCTTATTTCATAATTTTCTATTATTGAAAAAGGTGATATTAAAATAAATCCTAATTCAACTTCTTCAAGAGATTGAATTATATAAAAGCCACTATCTTCGACTTCTTTTATTATAAATTTTTTTGAATTCTCAAAACCAGGAATAGATTTTTCAAATGTTATTATATCTTTTTCTTCGTATAAAAATTTACCATGTATAGGTGAAACTATTTCCATTACTACATCCTCCTATCTTAAGAAATCTAAAAGGCTTGGTTGTACAATTCTTGCACTTACTTGTAATGCAGCCATATAAACTGATTGAGCTACTGTTGCTTCTATAGTTTTCGCTGCAAAGTCAATATCTTCAGTTTGTGATAGAATATCTTTTATATTATATATTTGTTCATTATTTTGTGTTAATGCTGATTCCATTCTATTTTGTTTTGCTCCAACTTCAGACATAATCTTTAATATATTTGAAATACCTCTATCCATATCAGATAAATTTCCATTAATTATTTCATCTGATTTAGTTGGATCATCTAGATTATCAACAATATTCCCTAGTAAATCCATTAAACTAGTTGTTCCATTTTTATCAGTAAATTCTAATATATCTGAAGCTGAAACATTATATTTCATTGTAACTCCTTGTGAAACTTCTACATCTAATGAAGATTTAATATTTTCCATTTGCGATATTTGTGGATTAGTAGCATTAATTATATTTCCATCTTGATCACTAAAATAAAGTTTGTTATTACCTCCTACACTTGCACCTACTGCTACTGGCTTACTACTAACTTTAGTTCCCCCAAAAATATATTTACCATCAAAAGTAGTATTTAATATTTGAGACATTTCATTTATCTTTTCATTTATTTCATCCTTAATTGCTTTTTTTTCATCACTACCATAAGCTGCATTTCCAGATGACACCATAAGTTCTCTAACTCTTTGCATTGATTTTTCTAATTGCTGAAGTGATGTATCTGTTGTATCTAGCCAATTTGTTGTATCCTTTATATTTTCATTATATTGAGTACTTGCACCTATATCACCACTAAGTTGCATACTTCTGGCAACTTTATAAGGATTATCTGAAGGTCTTCTTATTTCTTTACCTGAAGTTAATTGCTCATTTATCCTTTTCATATAACTTTGATTTCTATTCAAATCTCTCATAAAACTTTTACTCATCATTGAATTTGTAACTCTCATTTTAAAACTACCTCCTATCTTTTAAGTCCATTTATAATAACTTCTAATAGCTCATCTACTGTTGATACTATTTTTGCATTTGCATTATAAGCATGTTGAAATTGTATTAGGTTAGCCATTTCTTCATCTAAAGAAACACCCGATACTGAAGCTCTACTTTCTTCTATGCTATAAAGTAAGTCCCCTTGGTTTTTAACCATTCTTCCAGCTTCTTGAGCCTGAACCCCTAATCTATCTATTGTATCTTTAAAGTATGAACTTAAAGACATACCTGACTTACTATTTACAACTCCAAGACCATCAGCTGCTAAAGCACTTCCACCCTTTGTAAATAAGTCTTCTCTTGTTATAACTGTTTCATTTATATCTTGAATTCTAACTAAGGAATTTCTAAGTTGTGCAATAGCTAAAGCTCTTTGGCCATCTCCTTCTCCTGATTCCTTATCTTTTCCTGCATTAATTTTCATTACATCATCTAAAATTTCTTTATTCACAGTAATATTTTTAGCAGATATTTTATCTTCTCCATCAGTTGTAGCACCTGTACCAGAAGGGTTGTATTTAACTGTATCTTTATTAACAAAGAAAGGCAAAGAATCTTTACCTGCATCTATTTCACTACTATGAACAGCATTTACTGTAAAAGCTATAGATTTTGCAAGTTTATCCAATTGATTCATATAACTTTGGATGTCCTTTTGAACAGAAACTAATCCATTTACAGTTCCTGAAGTTGGTGTAAACATCATTAATTGTTCATAGGCTATAACTTCTCCGTCTCTTATCGGATAACCATCCCCTCTAGAAGCTTGTCCAGTTCTATCTGCCCATAATATTCCATTGCTTAATATTTTAGCAGCTTTTTCTTCATCTATTCCAGATACTTTCATTGTTTGTTTATTATCTTCACTTGTCATATCACCATTTTTATAATAAGTTACAATGTAAGTACTTCCAGATAAATCATTTTTATCTTTCTCCACATTTGTTACATAGGAAAATCTTGCTACATCCCCATTTGGGCTTGAATTTATTAACTGGTTTGCTTTTACAGATCCACTTTCAGCTGGTTTTACATTTATCCCATTAAAAACATCTTTTTCTACTACAATTCCAAACTTAGTACTTAATTCATCTAACAATAAGTCTCTTCTATCCATTAAATCATTAGGTGTATTATTAGATACTGTAACACTTATTATTTCTTGATTAACTCTATCAATTTGATTTATTAAGCTATTTACTTCTGTAACTGTATTTTTAAGCATATCTTTACTATTAACTTTTAATTTTTCTAATTGGGTGTAAGTTGTATTTAAAGCATCTGTTAGAGCTAAAGTTTGCTGAGCTGCTACAGTTCTTGAGTTTGAACTATTAGGTTGCTTTGATAATTCTTGAAAAGAATCAAAGAACTTACCCATAAGATTTGATATCCCTGTATCAGATGGTTCATTAAAAATACTTTCTACTTCATATAAGAAATTATCTCTGGTTCCATATTTTCCAAGAACAGAACTTTCATTTCTGACTTGATAATCTAAAAATGTATCTCTAACTCTTTCTATAGCTCTAATTTGAGATCCTGTTCCAAGTTGTCCAGGTTGAGTTGAAGCACCCATTGTAACTCCACCATAAGGTCTTGATGTTTCAATTCTGGCAACTTGCCTTGAATAACCCACTGTATTTGAATTTGCTATATTGTGTGAGGTAACATCTATACTTTTTTGTTGTACTGTCATCCCTCTTTTTGCTATATTAAATGTTGAAAATAAACCTGACATCTATATACCTCCATATTTCATCTTTTCATATTCCCATAAGAGTTATATGTTGGTATTTCTCTTTTTGGGTTTATTATATTTAACATTCTATTAGTAAAAGTCAATTGTTGCTTTAGCAATAAATCATTTGTTTCTTTTTGCAGAACTATTTCTTCTAAAAGCTTTTGAATATTTCTATATATTAAATCTAATTCTTCATCTTTTGAATTATTAACCACTTCTTTTAAGGATCTTTGTTTTATAACCTTCCTTCTATTTACTTCACTTTCAGCTACTAATTTATTTTTATTTTGAATTTCCTCTACTATAGCTTCAAGTCCAAATATATCTTTTTTAATTATAAGTTTATGTTGATTTTCTAAAATATTTAGTAGTTCTCTTATTTCTTTTTCTTCTAATAATAGTACTTTTTTTAATTCTTCCATACTTCTACTTATCACCATTTATATTATCTAACATACCTTTTGCAATTAGCTTAGCATCACAATTATAAGTCCCATTTTTAATCATATTTTTAATATCTTCTACCTTTTTACTATTATCATAACTACTTTCATCAATTTTATAATCATTTAATAATTTACCTTCTTTTGAAAGTTCTATCCTATCTAAAGTTTCAGTTTTCTCTACTTGATTTACTTTATTAGAAGTAATCCTATTATAATAGTTTATTCCATTTACATATCCTACACCTTTAATATTCATTCTTATCCTCCTAATAATTATTTCCTTATATTAATTTATCGTATTTTAAACAAATAAGTTTAGTACATAAATCAAATTTATTCTTTCCACAACTGTAAATAATTAATCATTTCATTATTTACTACATAAAAATAAGAGTTCTCCAAATGGAAAACTCTATTTTTACATTATAAATTTATCTTAGTGATTTAATTCTTTCTACCCCACTTATGATACTTGTTATTCTAACTCCAAAGTTTTCGTCAACAACAACAACCTCGCCATAAGCTATTTTTTTGCCATTTATAAGAACTTCTACTGGTTCTTCTGCTAGCTTATCAAGTTCTATTAGGGAA
>JARIDB010000187.1 GCA_029257045.1 Clostridium sp. | reverse complement strand
GCATTCATAAACTCATTAGATACCATAATTGAGTTAATCATTTTATCTTTAGCATATCCTGGATGAACATTAACTCCATTAATTACAACTTTTGCTCCAGCTGCATTAAAGTTTTCATATTCAAGTTCTCCAACTCTACCACCATCCATAGTATAAGCAAAATCTGCTCCAAATCCTTCTACATCAAAATGATCTGCACCTTCTCCAATTTCTTCATCTGGGGTAAATCCTATTTTGATTGTTCCATGTTTAATATCTGGATTTTCAATTAAGAAGTTTATTGCAGTCATTATTTCAGCAATTCCAGCTTTATCATCTGCTCCAAGTAATGTTGTACCATCTGTTGTAATTAAAGTTTTTCCAATATACTCTTTAAGCTCTGGTGAGAAGTTTGGTGATAATACTACTTCATCATTTAGCTTTATATCTTTTCCATCATAATTTTCTACTATTTTCGGCTTTACATTTTCCCCAGAATAATCTGGAGCTGTATCCATATGTGCTATAAATCCTATAACTGGTACATCTTTATCTATATTACTTTCTAAAGTTGCATAAACATAACCTGTATCACTTATTCTTGCATCTTTAAGTCCTAATTCTTTTAATTCATTATAAAGCTTTTTAGCTAAAACTAATTGTTCCTTAGTACTTGGTGTTGTCCCTGTTGTTTCATCTGATTTAGTATTTATTTTTACATACTCTATAAATCTTTCTTCCACTTTCTTCATTAATTACATCTCCATTTCTTTTTATCTTATTTTATCCTATTTATATATTTTAACACATTTGTTTTTCATCTTCCTTTATTTAAGATAAAAATAAAGATATGTTTTAAAATCAAAAATTTAAAACATATCTTTTTTTATTTATGCTATTTGAAATTATATTTAGTTACTATTGGTTCTCTATTTAATACTTTATCATTATAGTATTCATAATTTGAAAGTCCAAGGAAACTTCCAGTTATATTTATAACATTATCAAATCCTAAGTTTTGCAGGGCCATAGCTGCATTGTAGCTTCTTTGACCTGTTCTACAATGAAGGTAAACTTTTTTATCCTTTGGAATTTCATTATATCTTTCTCTAAGTTCACTTAAAGGAATATTAACCGCTCCTTTAATATGTCCATTTTCATATTCTCTAATTTCTCTAACATCTACAATATATTCTTTATTTTCTACAAGGTCTCTAACTACATCTACGTTAACTTGTTCAAAATCTCCATTTAAAAGATTTGATGCAATATATCCACCATAGTTAACAACATCCTTTGCAGTGCCAAAAGGTGGTGCATATGAAAGTTCTAAGTCTTGTAAGTCTTCAACCGTTCCGTCAAGCTTAATTAAAGTTGCTATAACATCTATTCTCTTTGTTACATCACCTTTTCCTATTGCTTGTGCCCCTAAAACCTTTCCTGTTTCAACTTCATATAACATTTTAAAGTGCATTGGTGATGCATCTGGCATAATTCCAACCTTATCATTAGTTGTAAGTCTTACAATATCATAATTAATTTTCATATTTAATGCTTTAACTAATCCTTCATTTAACCCTGTAGATGCTCCATTTAAGTTAAAGACTTTAATTGCAGAAGAACCTATATAACCTTTATTTATAACTTTTTTACCATTAATATGATCTGCTATTGTTCTTGCTTGCTTTAATGCTGGTCCTGCTAGTGAAAGTTTTGTATAATCATGAGTTAATGCATTATAAACTTCAATAGCATCTCCTACTGCATAAATATCTTTATCACTTGTTCTATAATTTCTATCAACCTTTATTGCTCCAGTTTTTCCAATTTCAAGACCTGCCTCTTTAGCAAGAGTTGTTTCAGGCATAACCCCAATAGCTAAAACTACAGCCTTAGCTTCAACTTCTTTTCCTGAATCTAAAATAACCTTATCAGTATCAAAAGCTTTAACTTTATCATTAACTATTAAATTAACGCCATTATCATAAATCTCTTTATGTAGCATTTGTACCATATCATAGTCAAAAGGTCTAAGTATTTGATTAGCACCTTCAATTAGTGAAACATTATATCCAGCTTCTTTTAAATTTTCAGCAGCTTCAATTCCAATAAAGCCACCGCCAATTACAGCAATATCTTTAATATTTAAATTTTTAACAAATATATTTAATTTATCTATATCAACTACATTTCTAATTGTAAATATATTTACTTTATCCATTCCTTCGATATTTGGAACTATTGGCTTAGCTCCTGGTGATAAAATTAATTTATCATAACTTTCTTTATAAACTTCATTGTTTATATAATCTTTAACTTCAATTTCTTTATTTTCTCTATCTATTGATAAAACTTCTGTATTAACTCTAGCTTCAATATTATATTGCGCCTTAAATTTTTCTGTGCTCATTAAAACAAGTTTACCTACTTCATCAATTACTCCACTTAAATGATATGGAAGTGCACAATTTGAAAAGGATACATGAGGTCCCTTTTCAAACATTATTATTTCATCTTCTTCACTTAATCTTCTAAGTCTAGTTGCAGCTGATGCACCACCTGCTACTCCCCCAACTATTAATATCTTCTTTTTCATAGCTTTATCCTCCAAAAATTCAAATTTATAAATTACTTTCTTTTTGTTCCTATATAAGATCCAACTCCACCTGCTACATTAACTACATCATAACCTTTGTTAGTTAATTTATTGCAAGCAGTTTTGCTTCTACCACCTGATTGACAAACTATATAATATTCCTTGTCTTTATTTAAATATTTCTCTGAGTTTTCTAAAAGTTCTCCCATTGGAATATTTTTAGCAGTTTTAATGCTTCCTCTTTTATATTCAAAGGCTTCTCTTATATCTATTAACTCAACCTTTCCAACTAAACTATCTATATCATTTACATTTATTACTTTTGATGTATCTTTTTTAAATATTCCAAACATTTAATCTCACTCCTAATTTCTTAATCATTATAACATTATAATACAATATAAATTAATCTTTTTATGTAACTATGTCACAATTAAATATATCATTGTTAACTTAACTATTAATCTATTTAAATTAATATTGTATTTATTCCTTTAATTTATCACTTTTTACATTAAATTTAATTAATTATATCTTATATTTAGAAATTTATAGGTTATATATTAATTATTATCTCCAATTTCATTGTTAAATATTAAATATTGTTATAATATTTAATATAGACTTAATGTAAACATATAATAGTTTGCTTATTCCGTCGATACTCTTCAAGTCATCGCAAACTATTATATATTCACTTGAAGTAACGGAACATCTACCTCTCACTTTTCGGTAGATAGGCTTTCACACTAAGTTCAGTCTTCGCTACGCTTAGCTTTACTAAGTGTTCAATGCCAAGGATGTAATTATAAAATAAATTTAAAGGGATGATAATTAAATGAGCTATCCATTAACTAAAGATTTTAAGAAAATAGTAATTGAAAATATACCTTTATTAGATGTTAGAGCCCCTATAGAATATGAAAAAGGAGCTTTTTTAAATTCTATTAATATACCTATTTTAAACAATGAAGAAAGACATATAATTGGTACTTGTTATAAAGAAAAAGGAAATGAAGAAGCTACAAAGCTTGGATATAAATTAGTTTCAGGTAAAATTAAAGAAAAAAGAGTTAAAGGCTGGACTGACTTTTTTAAAGAAAATGATAAAGCTATGCTTTACTGCTTTAGAGGTGGTTCAAGGTCAAGAATTGCTCAGGAGTGGATAACAGATAACTTAAATAAAGAAGTTACAAGACTTGAAGGTGGTTATAAGGCATTTCGTAACTACTTAATAGAAGAACTTACTATGGAAAAACAAGATTATAATTCAATTATCCTAACAGGTTCTACTGGCTCTGGTAAAACAATTTTATTAAATAAACTTGATAATTCTCTAGATTTAGAAGGAATAGCTAACCATAGAGGTTCTTCCTTTGGATCTCATATAGATCCACAACCTTCCCAAATAGACTTTGAAAATAATATTGCTTATAGATTAATTAATCTAAAGGATAACGGATTTAAAAACATTATTTTAGAAGATGAAGGAAGAAATGTTGGTAGAAACTTTGTTCCACAAGATTTGCAAGAACACTTTAGAAAAGGAAAATACATAATTTTAGATGTACCTTTAGAAGATAGAACTACTAATACCTTAAAGGAATATGTTACAGAATCACAAAAGGAATATATAGATGTCTATGGCGCCGAAGGCTTAGATAAATGGTTTACTTACATATATGATAGTATGAGCCGAGTTAAAAAGAAATTTGGTGGAGATAATTTTAATATAGTAATTAATGAATTAGATAAAGCTTATAAAAATCAACTTAGCACAGGAAATATAGAATTACATAGAAATTGGATTGAAAGATTTTTAAGAGACTACTATGATCCTTTATATAAACATTCCTTAGGAAGACATGACTATGATTTGCTTTATAGAGGTAATACAGAAGAGGTTTATGAATATTTGAAGACATTAAAATAGAGGGGATTATCCCTCTATTTTTCCAGTTGATTCACTTTTAAATATTTTATTATATTGTTCCTTAATCTCATTTATATACTCTATCTGTTTATGTTGAATATATGGTCTTGGATGATAAAAACTGAGTTCATCTTTACCCATCTTTCCAATAATCGGTATGCCAGATTCTTTTATTAACTTTAGCCATTGATTCTTTACAAAATTAAGGTTATCTGAACTTTTTCCACATCCCCATCCAACTAGCATCCATGGTGATTTTCTAAACTTGTCCAGTAAAACCTCTTTTTTCTTCGGAAAGGATTTCACTAACTCTTCATCCTCTTTCCACAACAATTCAAAGTTCTTAACTGCATCATTACTACAAGGATTTTGTAAGGGAAATAAGTTATAGATATAAAAGCGTCCCTCCAATAGTTCGACTTTCTCATAAATCTTCTCTACCAACATTATTAGAGATTTCATGGTAGGATCAATTATTATTTCACCATAAGTCGGTGAGTTGGTTGTACAATTTTCAAATTTCAATTTTGCACTGCCTGGATTTAGCATTATTACAGTTCCAAGTACACTATCAGATTTACCCCACTGAATATATGCTTCTGTCCTGAATATATTCTTTTCCTTTTTTAGGAATACCCCTAGAGCTTTAACCATATTACCCTCCTATTATATAATTTATATTTATTTTTCATAGTTTAACAACTACATATCACCCCACTTATATTGTACCAACTATCTTCTTATTATCAAAGCAATTCCACCTTTTTTAACTACCTTAGCAGGCATTCCTATAAAACGCCTAGTATATACAATCTTTCTTTGTAATTATAGTTAAAACAACAATACCCATTATGCTATTGCTTTGCTAATCAAGTAAAAATAATTTTTCAACCAGATAAATAGGCTCCTAATTGCTCTTAAGTTAGTCCATTCTGCTATTTAGCTACTACTTACAACTTAGAAAATTCTGACGTAGTTTAATTCTAATTTACATTCCAATATGGTGCTACTGCTATCATTAACTCTTCAATATCTCGCTCTGACAGTTTTTCATTTACATTCCAATATGGTGCTACTGCTATCTGATGTGCAAATTTAGTTTCTGTTTTTATTCCTATATTTACATTCCAATATGGTGCTACTGCTATTAAGTTTGGTATAATTCACTAGACTTGATTTATTAATTTACATTCCAATATGGTGCTACTGCTATTCAGTTATATCTGAACAGGCTATATCTACATATCTTATTTACATTCCAATATGGTGCTACTGCTATTAATTTTAGTTAGTGGAAATCTAAAAAGTTCTTTATTTACATTCCAATATGGTGCTACTGCTATACGATATGCTTTTATATTTACAAGTAGGGAGCCTTAATTTACATTCCAATATGGTGCTACTGCTATAGAATATTTAAATACAAATGATATAGCCAAGGCACTATTTACATTCCAATATGGTGCTACTGCTATCCAGGAATAAAGTCAAATTCTAAGTCATAAACTCCATTTACATTCCAATATGGTGCTACTGCTATTCGTTCTTCCATTGCCTTGTTTATTGTTTTATCAATATTTACATTCCAATATGGTGCTACTGCTATGGAGCTAAGATAAGTGATGTTTTTACGATTCTTAGAATTTACATTCCAATATGGTGCTACTGCTATTACTTAATTATACCGTGTTAATGCGTGTTATTTATATATTTACATTCCAATATGGTGCTACTGCTATTGATGTTATGAGAAAATATGCTTTTTGTCCAGCGTGATTTACATTCCAATATGGTGCTACTGCTATCTATTTTATCAAAAATAACTGGTCGCCTTTTTATCTATTTACATTCCAATATGGTGCTACTGCTATGCGCTAGAGAGTTGAATCATTTAATTGAAGCTACACAATTTACATTCCAATATGGTGCTACTGCTATCAACTTTAATCATTAAAAGTCACAATCATCTTCATTATTTACATTCCAATATGGTGCTACTGCTATGTTATTACATGATTTTGATTTTATAGACGGCACTGGATTTACATTCCAATATGGTGCTACTGCTATTTGATGCTGGAGAGGTTAAAAAGGTTTTATAAAATTAAATTTACATTCCAATATGGTGCTACTGCTATTTCCGAAAAAGGCAAACAAAGAGAAAGATAGTTAAGATTTACATTCCAATATGGTGCTACTGCTATCCTTAATGATGAAGCAGAAACACTAACGGAATGGATATTTACATTCCAATATGGTGCTAC
>JARIDB010000166.1 GCA_029257045.1 Clostridium sp. | reverse complement strand
AATACTTACTATTGTTAGTATTGTAAGTTCGAATAACTAAATTAAAATTTAGATTCTCACTTTCGTTCAAAAGAATTGCTGGTTTATGTTTTACTTAACTTATTATTTCTGTTCAATTTTCAAAGACCATTTTTTCATCGCCCTTAAGCGACTTCATTATCTTACTACTCTCAAATAATTTTGTCAACATGTTTTTTTATTTATATAAAATCTTTAAACATATTTTGTTTCTCTGAGAACATTACCTATATTACTACTATTTAAATATTAACTTGAAACTAAATTCCCTATATATCGATATTTTATGCCATATTTCTCTATAATTTTCTCATTTTCTCTATTTTCCTTATATTGATACACTAGAATATGTTGTCCTTTTTATTATTCCATAATTTGAATATAATCTTATATTTACTATCACTTATCTCATTACTAATTAATATATTAGCTATAGATATCTTTTTATATTTATCAATTCTTTAATTAACATTTATTTTTCTATTAACTTAATATTTATTCTTATGTCTTAATCTACATTAAAGTTCTACATCGGTTAAATTTAATATTTAATTATATAAAATATGTTTAGAAATAATTTTTAATATTAATATTATTTATCATTTGCGTAATAGGTTTATTTAGTTACTTTATAATTTGTCGAAATAATATAAATTCTACTTACATATAAAACTTTTTCCATTTGATAATTACTATCTAATAATATATAATAGTAATAAGAAAGTAATATTAAGGAGTGTTAATATGGATTCAAATAATACTAATATAACTAATCAAAAAGATGTAGAAGCTCCAAAGAAAATTAAATATCAATGTCTTCACACTGAAGAAGCTAGAGAATGTACTTGCCTAAGAAGTAAAGGTCTAGTTTTAAAAGTAGGAAAATAATTATATATATAGAGAAAACTATATCTTAGAAAGAAAAGCGCTACTAAAAACTACTTAAATAAGTAATTTTATAGTAGTGCTTTTCTCTTTTATTTCTCTATGAAATTTTGAGTGCGATTTTTATTTCTAAATGTAAAATATTTCATTAGTATATATGTTACTGGTACCCCTATTATTGCTGACAATGAGTATGCAATTAATTTATTCATTCCTAATATATTTAAAATAATTAATACTGATAAGTATTGGATTAAAAAATTAGGTACAGATGAAATTATAAACTTTATGAACTTTCTAATTTCTATTCTTTCTTTAAATGTTATAAAGCTATTCAATAAATAAGAAATTATTAATCCTGAAGTATATCCAAATATGAATGCTATTTCTTCATTTAAAAGTTTAGAATATATATATGAAAAAATAACTCCATTAACCGTATTTATGATACCTATTATAATAAACTTAATAAACTGTTTCGATAAAAATATTTGCTTGAACTTCTTTATATAACATTTCATATCTTCACCATTACTTTGCATCTTTTCTTATTATTAAATCAGATATTACATATCTTGGTCTATGCTTTGTTTCATTATATATTTTCCCTATATATTCACCTATCACCCCTAGTGATAACAACTGAATACTACCAATCATCCAAATTGATAGTATTAATGATGTCCAACCGCTAGTAGCCCTTCCAGTAAATTTACTTGCTATGGAGTATATAAATGTTACCAAGCTAATTAAAAACATTGAAAATCCTAACCCAGTTATCATCCTTATAGGCTTTATACTAAAAGATGTAATTCCATCTAAAGCAAAAGCTATCATCTTTTTAAGTGGATATTTTGATTCCCCCGCAAATCTTTCATGTCTATCATACTCTACTATAGAATATTTATATCCTACAAGTGGAACTATCCCTCTTAAAAATAAATTCACTTCATTAAACTTACTTAACCCTTCAAGGGCCCTTTTACTCATTAGTCTATAATCTGCATGATTATATATTAAATTAACGCCTAAAAAGTTCATAAATTTATAAAAACCTAAAGCTGTTATTCTTTTAAAAAATGTATCTGTTTCTCTAGAACTTCTTACTCCATAAACAATGTCATTACCTTTATAATATTCTTTTACAAAATTATCTATAACATCTATATCGTCTTGTAAATCTGCATCTAGTGATATAACCATATCTGCATTATCTTTTGCTGTAAGTAATCCTGCTAATAAAGCATTTTGATGCCCTCTATTTCTTGATAGATTTATTCCACAAAATATTTCGTTTTTATTATATAAATCATTTATTATATCCCAAGTTTTATCCTTAGAACCGTCATTAACAAACATAATCTTACTTCTGTTACTAACTATGTTATTACTTATCATAAATGATAGCTTTTCTAATAACCTCTTACTTGTTTCTCCTAAAACCTCTTCTTCGTTATAACAAGGTATTACTAAATAGAGTATTTCCTTCATTTTAATATTCTCCTTTATTTTATCTTGTCCTTTACTTCAAAATAATTATTTTTTATTATGTATTCTGCTATCTTATATCCTTCACTTAATTTTTCTAATTCTTCTTGATTAGGATTACCTATTATAGTTCCTCCTTTTATGACTGTTGAATTTCTCTTAGTATTAAGTAAGTTTCTTCCCATTGCTGTATTCTTTGTATCAGCACCTAATAAATATGACACTGTCGGTAGAATATCTATATGCCCACCAATTGTTTCTATTGTTTTATTTGGAATTCCATCTCCAATTATAATTAGAGGAATTTGCCTTTCATACTCCTTCCACCAATCCCCATCCATATTAGTTGCTTCAACATCTTCCATATAGTATTTATGAATTCCTCCATGATCTCCATAAATAACTACCATTGTATTATCTATTAAATCATATTTTTCTAGTAATTCTATAAACATTCCTATTTGCTTATCAGCATAGTAAATACTTTGAAAATATCCACCTAATTTATTATCATCTAATTCTTTTGGTAAATCTAATTCTCTATACTCTTTGCCTATATCAAAAGGTCCGTGACTCGAAAGAGTAGATATAACTGAATAAAAAGGTTCTTTTAACTTACTAATCTTCTCAACATACTGAGTATAAAAGCTTTTATCAGACAATCCAAATCCTACATACTCATCTATTGAATAATCATTAACATCCCATATATCATCAAAACCTAAAGCATTTTTATGTGCTAGTCCCCAGTTCCAGTCCCCAGTTTTTTCAGCATGGGTTGATACAGATGTATAACCATAATTCCCAAGAACTCTAGAAAGTGAATTATACTTAACTTCTGGATATGATAAAAATGTTATTTCATCACCAAGAGTAAGTAATCCTGTGTTTACCATCATATCCGCATCAATACTATTTCCCGCATTGTTTTGTTCATATATATTACTAAAATATAATCCTTCTTCATTTACGTATTTATTTAAATTAGGTGTTATATCTTGATCATATACTTTTCTATTTATAAGAAAATCCTCTAATGATTCTATTTGTAAAAACACTACATTTTTATCCTTTGCAATACCTTTATATTCATTATCAGGTAAGTCTTCATTGTTCCATTTAAGCCAATCACTTACTTTATAAATTTCTTCATTATTTACTTCTTTATTTATCTTTTGAAAAGTTAAATAAGTTTCGTATAACTTATTTCCAATAGGCGATCTATTTAAAGCCTTTGTAGCTGGATTATATGATACTTGCCAGTCTTTTTGCATAAACCTCATACCACCTCCACCTTCAACCTTTTTTATATCAAATAAATAGTGCCATGATGCAACTAATAATATTGATAAACTTATACCTATCATTCCCTTAATTACATTTCTATTATCTTCTATCTTTATTCTTATTTTAATAATTAAATAAACAAGAATCGGAATATCAATTATAAATAATAAGTCTAAACTTGATGGATTTATAAGACTGTTATTGAATGGATTGAATAAATCCTTGAAAAACATATAGGAAACATCTAAAAAATATCCACTAGCTCTGAAATACCATAAATCTACTATTAATAATAATGAATATATTAAATCAATAAAGACTAAATATTTAAAAATACCCTTTCCCCTAAAAAACATTGCTGGAAAAATAATTACTCCTAAAAGTGCTAAGTGAGGTATCATATTAGAAAAATCTAACTGGAATAATCCTATATTTCTTGCTGAATTCGAAGAAGATATTGAAATAAATAGAAAACTCTTTAAGTACAATACTAAAAACATTGGTAATATACATTTTATTTTACTATTTATATATTTTTTCATTGTATCTTAATCTCCTAGTCTTTATATAATCTATACCTACTATTGCTAATAATATAAAAATCCAACATACAATATAAGAATACCTATCCTGTGACTCAGTTATTAAGTAACTTAGACCATATCCACATAGAATTATATATATAAGGTTAATTTCTTTATATCTTTTTATTAATGACTTATTAAAAAGTCCAATTGAAACAAGAATTAAAATAATTACATAAAACACTTGTAATACTTCTTCTCCACCTTTTGATAAATCAACTATTATTTTGTCCTCTGAAACATCTAAAATTGACCAGTAAACCCCTCCCATATCTCCCTTGTTCCATTGAAATGCGAATTTTTCTATATAAAATCTTCCCAATTCTAATACTGGAGTATTTTTAAACCTACTTATTATTATATTTTTACTAGCTTTTTCAATTTTTTCGTAGTCATAATTATATAATTCAGGTATCTTTGCATCATCAGCATTCCATCTTCCACCATGTTCAATATTTGTTCCTTTAAGTACATTTGTTATATTAGGTTCACTACCTCTCCACAATGGATTTTCAGTAATACCTAACCCTTGCAGAGTAAAACTAACAATTAAAATCACAAAAATATAAGATAAAACTAAACTTAAAATATACTTAATTTTATCTTTAATCTTATTAATATCATATATAATTACATACATAACATAGGCAATAATCATAATAACTGCTACCATTCTAAATAAATTTCCAATAGCTAAAGTTATTCCAGATAGTGAAATTAAAATAATCCGCTTTTTACTTTTTAAAGCTTTTAAAAAAATTAATAAACTTAATAAGTAAAAATTCATTGCAATATTTTCTGTGCAAAATACAGCCACATACATTACTAAAGGCGGAAATAAAGCTGTTATTGCAGCTCCATAAAGAGCATATTTTTCATTCTTAAATATTTCCATAATAATAAGATAAATTAAAAATACTATCAAAATTCCAAATATTAAGTTATTAAATTTCATAACAATTAAATTATTTATAGGAAATAACTTTTTCATAAATGCCATATATAAAACCATTAATGTTAGATGTGGGAATCTTGCAAAATATGAATTATTATAAAATATACTGTTATCTCCACTTAATAACCTTTCTGCTCCTGAATACATGGTTTTAAAGTCTGATGTGGGTATACTATTTACATTAATTAGCCACATTCCTCTAATCAATAAGGCTAACCCAAGTATCAATATTAACTTTATATTTTTATTAATTTTATTACTTATAATAATCCCAGATAATACAAGTGTAGTTAATAAGTATATTAATAAAGTTAATATACTTTCAAAATTCAATCCATTATATAATTTATAAATTGTTCCTACACTTACTATTACTAAAATAAACATTAATATTTTAAGTGTGAAAATAATAAACTTATTAAAGTTCTTATTTAAACCTATCATATGTACTCTCCTTCTTCTAATATCTTAAACAAACCTTAGCTTTCTCCATGATATTATCATACTATTAAATACATTTCTTATACTTTATATAAACTTAAGTTTTAATTTATATAAACTTAAGTTTTAATTTATTATATAAAAAAAAGACTTAAGATAAATCTTAAGTCTTTTTTTTACTAACCTAGCAACGTTCTACTCTCCCACACAGTCACCCATGCAGTACCATCGACGCTGTAGAGCTTAACTTTCCTGTTCGGAATGGAAAGGAGTGTTTCCTCTACGCCATCATCACTAGATGCTATGATTCTCCAAATCTTTGATTTGGTTAAGAATCTTGTACTCCTAAGCTTGCTTAGTGAGTTTCCTTTTTCAAAGAATTTTGTTCTCTGAAAATTGCATATGAATTACTTTGCCAAAATCTTTGGACTTGATTTGGTCAAGCCCTCGACCTATTAGTATTAGTAAGCTCAATATGTTGCCATACTTACACCTCTAACCTATCAACCT
>JARIDB010000079.1 GCA_029257045.1 Clostridium sp. | reverse complement strand
ATACTATCAGTAACATTATCTACATCAATGGTATTTAATAAATCACCAATATAAGAAATATCAGTAGCTAACATATAGCTCTCTGCTGATCCAAACACAATTGCAATCTTAGGTTTTTTATTAGATTTCTTACCTTTTTTTAAAACATCCTCTACAGATTTTCCAAGTTCATCAACAACTTTTCCTGATTCATCTTTTTTATCAAGTAATTCACCTAATTCAATGATACTCGCTTTAAAATTAGTGAAACTTGTTGTATCAAAATAATATGTATTCATTTCATATTGCTTAACTTGCTCTTTTACCTTGTCCTTAAAGTTAATATCAATTATTAATAAATCTGGAGTTAATGAAGCTATTGTTTCAAAATTTGGTGCAAATGATTGTCCAACATCTATAACCCCTTCATATCTTTTAGGAAGATTTGTTTTTGTAGTTGGAACTCCAACTAAATCTATTTCCATCTTGTCCATAACTTGAGTTGCTGATACCGTTGCTGAAACTATTTTCTTTTCTTGTAATTCTGACTCCTCTACTTTATTAGATCTATCACAGGATACTACTAAGATACTTGTACCTATTAATAAAGTTGCTATAATCTTTTTAATCATAATTTATTCCACCTTCTAACTTTTATTTTACTTATACTTTTTTATTTCCAAATTCAATTTAACTTTCTACATTTCTAGAATTTAAAATTAAACCTATAAAGAACATATCCTTTATCTTCAAATTGCTTTACAGCTGTATATATTTAAATTGCCTTCCTAACAATTAATCCTCCTATTACTTAAAATTATTTAATTATATATAATTGACATTTAACTGATGCTAACAGATAATATAAATGTATTCTAATTGATATTGATTTTCATTCACAGGTAAATATTATCACAACTCTTACTTATATGTTTTCAATATATTTAGTTTTTTTTATAAAATATTTAGTTTGCAAAGGAGAAAATTATGTTTTACCTAAATTCTGTTTTAGAAACCTTTAATAATTGTTGTAAATTGCCTATAGCTTTATTTGATAGTGACCTTTATATCCTAAATAAAAATGGATACTCTGATATTAGTGAAAAAATTATAAGTCATTTTAATGTTGTTAATGATTTAAAGTCTAAAAAACGTGAAAAGATTGATTTTATATTAACATACAGTAATAATATTAGTTTTCTATTTGTTCCTTTTCTTTTTAATATAAATAAACCTCTATTCTTTTTAATTGGACCTTTTTCTAATTCTAATTTAGATAATAATTATAATATACCTAAGCTTTCACAAACTAGTTTCAAGTATATAAAACATTTACTATATCATCTTTTAAATAATATCTCTATTAATAGTAAAAACCCTTTTATTAATAGAGCCATTGAATATATTCATGTTAATTATTCTAAAAATATATGTATTGATACAATTTGCAAAGATTTAAATATAAATAAATGCTATTTCTGCAATTTGTTCAAAAAGGAAACTGGGTACACCTTTATTCAATTTTTAACTTTATGGAGAGTTGAAAAAAGTAAATTATATCTACAAGATTCTTCATTAACTTTATTAGATGTATCTTTAAATGTAGGTTTTAATAATCAAGGATATTACAGCACAATTTTCAAGAAAGCAACAGGACAAACACCATCTCAATATAGAAACCTATCTTATAGCCAAAAATCAGATAAAGAAAAACCCTATAGATAGACTATTAAAAGTCTATCTATAGGGTTTAATTTATTATTAATTTGTTAATCATTATAATTTATAAAATTATTTATATAATCTATAGGTCTATATATTACACTATCTTTGCCTAAATAAAGCTTTCCATTTTTTATTCCTCCAAGGGGATAAGCTAACTTACTATATGCATTTATAATTTCTCCTTTTCCTTTATATAAGACTACATGTCCCGGAGTAAATATTAAGTCTCCTGGTTGTATATCCTCTTTATTAACTTCATATTCTTTTAGCATCTCTTCTTGATCATAAGTTGAATATCCAATTTCAACTTCTGTAATTTCTTTATATGCCCAATAAGTTAAACCCGAGCAATCGAAAGCTTGGTTTCCTATATAAGTTTCTCTCTTTAAAGGATAATAACTTTCTCCATAATAGCCTATTAATTCATCTAGCCTTTCCTCTGTCATTATTTCTCCCTTACCACCCCATACATACTCAAATCCTAACTTTTCTTCTGTTATTTCAATAATTTCATTTATAATTATTCTATCTTCTTCAGTCATATTAATACCTTCATTTTCATACTTATCTTTTTGATTAATATTAATTAATACTCCACTGATACCTAATATAACTATTATAATAATTAATATAGAAATCAACTTTTTATTTTTATTTTTATTTATTCCTTTAATCATCAAAGCCACACCCCCAATTGCTAATTTTTCCATTTAATAATTTAATTTTAACTTACTTTCTTTAATTTTCATAATTACAATTTAATGATGAAGTAATTTTCCGAAATACTACTGGATATTTAGCAGAAGGTGCTACATCAAATATTTTCTTTATAAAAAATAATATTTTATATACTCCTTCTATTGAATGGGATTCTAAGAATGTGGATTATTAAGAACTTTAAGGTAAATAATAGGTTAAAGGTCATGACATTATGTCATGACCTTTAATCTTTAATTTATTCTTTCCTGTGTTTTAAGATCAAAAAAGTGAAGTGCTTCAGAATCTAATCCAAATGCATGAGTTTCTCCTACCTCATACTTATAATGACCTGGTACTGTTATATGAATATCAGTGCCACTCTTTAACTTAACAAATAAAGTCTTTTCTTTTCCTAAAATCTCAATAACATCTATTACACCTTCAAATTGTTCTTCACATTCTTCACTTAAAAACCTTTCAGAACGTATTCCAAGATATATATCATTACCTTCATATCCTTTTAATAATTTACTATCTCTTTCATTAGGTGTTATATTAATAATTTTATCATCTGAAACAAACTTTCCTTTAACTATCTTACCTTTTATTAAATTGATTGTTGGAGATCCAATAAACTTAGCTACAAACATATTTTGTGGTCTATTATAGAAATCGTCTGGCTTTCCAACTTGTTGTATTTTGCCATCATTCATTAATACTATCTTCGTAGCCATTGTCATAGCTTCTACTTGATCATGAGTTACATAAATAGTAGTAGTACCCATTTGTTTATGAATTCTAACAAGTTCTACTCTCATGTGTTCACGAAGTTTTGCATCAAGGTTTGATAAAGGCTCGTCCATTAAGAATACCTTTGGTTTTCTAACTATAGCTCTACCTAAAGCTACACGTTGTCTTTGTCCCCCTGATATATCTGATGGCTTACAATGAAGATACTCTTCTATTTGCAATAATTTAGCTGCTTCTGTCACACGTTCATTTATAATATTTTTTCTTTCTTTTCTCATACTTAATGAAAATGCCATATTATCATATACAGTCATATGTGGGTATAAAGCATAGCTTTGGAAAACCATTGCTATATCTCTATCTTTTGAAGATACTTTATTTACTCTCTTCTCATCAAATATCAAATCACCTTCTGTAACTGAATTAAGTCCTGCAATCATACGTAAAAGCGTAGTTTTACCACAACCTGAAGGTCCGAGTATTACACAAAAATCTTTATTATCAATTTCAAGATTTATATCTCTTAAAGTAAAATCTTCACGACTCTCATACTTTTTCCCTATATTCTTTAATACTACTTTCATAATTCAACATCTCCTATCCTTTTGTTGCACCATTAGAAAGACCAGAAACCAATTGTTTTTGAAGTGATATAAATAATATTACAATTGGAATTGCTGTCAGAAGTCCTCCTGCTGCGAATGCTGGTTCATTAATTGTTCTAACATCGCTAACTAAAGTAAATAACCCTGCTGCTAATGTATAATCTTCCGGTGTTGTTAATAATACCTTAGGTAATAAGAAATCCATAAAAGGTCCAATGAATGACCATAATGCTGTAATTGCAAGCATCGGTCTTGCTATTGGCATTATTATCAGTTTATAAATTTGCATTCCTGAACATCCATCAATCTTAGCTGCATCATCGAGCTCTGTTGATATTGAATCTAGGTAGCCTTTTAATATAAATGTATTACTTGCTATTCCCCCACCTGTATATATTAATATCAACATCATCTGACGTGTAAATATCGGAGCTACATCCGCAATTATAGAATGCATTGTAAAGTAAGCAGTAATTCCTGCAAATGATGGTATTGTTTGAATTAACATAATTGCCATAAGGGAAGCTTTTTTCCCTTTAAATCTGTATCTTGAATAAGCATATCCTGTAAATGAAATTACAATTACAGTTAAAATCGCTGTTGATATTCCTATAAAGAGAGTATTACTCATCCATTTTAAGTATAATGTTTCATTAAATAAATGTTGAAAGTGTTTTAAACTAAATTTAAATTCACCATTTAATATTAAATATTTCCCTTGAATTCCATTAAATGATGAAATAATTATTTGTGTTATTGGCCAAAGCACTAATATTGTCCAAGTTATTAGTATTATATAAGTTATTAATATTCCAATCTTCCCCATAGGAGTAAGTGGTGGTCTATCAGATAAATATAAGGTATTCTTTTTCTTCTTTTTAAAACTAATCATAACTACTTCTCCTTTCTAAATGCATCTGTATTTATATATCCTATATATGATATAACCATAAGTGCAATGGAAATTATAATTGTAATTGCAGCACCAAGTGCTTGATATTGATTTTCCATAGTTAGTTTATATATATATGATATTAATATATCTGTTTCTCCTGCTAGATTTCCATAAATAACCGGGTTAAATGGGCCTCCTGAGTTAAATAAATATATATTTGAGAAGTTGTTAAAGTTAAATGTATATTGTCCTACTAAAAGTGGAGCTGTTTGGAATAATACTAATGGAATTGTAATCCTAATTAACTTCTTAAATGATGAAGCACCATCTATATCTGCAGCTTCATATAAATCTTTATTTATAGATTGAAGTACTCCTGTAGCAAGTAAGAATACATAAGCACTACCAAGCCATCCTTGTATGCATATAATAACTATTTTAGATACAAATGCATTATTCTTAATTTGTAATCCTTCACCAAAAATTTTGCTAAGCATTTCTGTAAGAACACCATTTGGTGATGATAATATACTAAAGAACATTATTGTTATAAATGCTGGTACTGCCCATGGTAAAAGATAAACAGACCTAAAAAACTTCTTCCCCTTAATTCTTTCATTATTAAGAAGTAATGCTAGTGCAAAACCTAAGAATATACCAAGTGAAGTTGCACATATAGTCCATATAATTGTCCATAAAAGTATCTTCCAAAATATTGATCCGGCCATACCTTCTCCCATAAAGATCATCTTATAGTTACTTACTATATCCCATCCAAACTTAGCTTGATGCTCTGGATCCATCCCTGTCATTGAAAGTAATATTGTTGTTATGATAGGAATAAATACTATAAAAACTATAATTACTAATGCCGGCATTGAAACTAAATATGGTAACCCTTCTTCTTCAAGGGTTTGTTTAGTTTCACACCATGATCTTACTCTTATTCCTCTTATTTCATCTTTTTCAACCTTATTTACATCCTTAAATGAAAGAATAATAAGAACTAAAGCTATTACTAAAAAGATAATTGCTACTATACCCTCTACCATAAAAATAATAGATCTATCAAGTCTACCAGCATCCTTAGCTAAACTTATAAGACCAGCAATACCTTCTCCTTTATAGTTTCCAAATCCAAGTGCATATGGAATTGCTATTATATATATATATATTGTTGCTAAGAACATTATTATCGATTTTATATACTGTTTATTTATTAATTGTCCTAACCCTGGTAATAGAAAAGTTAAATAAGAAACTGTTGGATTTACCTTATAAACCTCTATAGGAACTATTCTTCTAATATCAGCTACATTAATATTAACAGTTTTCACTTTTTGTTTTAAAACTTTATTTAATTCGTATTTTTTATTTTTTACAATTTCTGTGTAGTAAGTTTTCTTCGACTCAAAGGACTTGATAATAATTCTATCTTTTTTTAACCTTTTAAGTCTATTAACTCCCTCATCTTTTGCTTTTTCAGAAATTAATCCTTCACTGTTTTTAGATTTAATCGTTTTAATATTATCCTTTAAAAGTCTATTTTCGTCTTCTTTATATTTTTTAAATTCTTCTTGAAACTTTTTTTCATCTTCATCCGATAATTCTGATAAAGCTTTATATGCCTTATCTAATTCAACCTTACTCATTTTCGCAAATTCAATCACTGGTGGAATTTGCTCTATTTCTACTTTACTTTGCTTATATATAAGTTCTGCTTCATAAGTAAAATTTATATTTTTTTTATAAAATGTCATTTTTTCTTTTGCTTCAAATAATCTAACTTCAAGCTCATTTACTTTTTTAAGTAAAGTTCCATTTTTATATTTAAATACTTTTATCTTTTCATTAAGATTTTTTAAAAATTCCTTTTCATTCTTTTTAAATTCTAAAAGCTCTTTATTATAATTATGTTTATCTTTATTCTTCTTTAATTTATTTAATCTATCTTTAAGTTGAAGCTTTTCATTTCTATCTGAGTTTTTTATATCTTCTTGCAATATAGCTATTTCTTTTAGATATAAATTTTTCCTTTCATATTCCCTATCTAAGTTATCATATAAATACCTATTTATAGTATTCAAAGCCTTCTTCCCCCTTTATGCTTAATTTATTTTTTCAGCAATAATAATATTCTTTTGTTTGTTTATTTCTTCCCACATATAAATCATTATAAATAATAGTCCTACATGACATATTGCACTTATAATAAAGAAAATTGAAAAATATAACTCTCCAATTGAAGTAAATATAAATAATCCAACCAATAAAATTATCCATATAAGAACAAATAGCTTGTTAACTTTTGTTTTTATGAAAGCGAAATAAGTATTTAGCCCTAACGCTACTGGGGTTATTATTCTCATTATAAAAATAGATAAACACATGGTAAGATATATAGAATAAATTTGATTTGTATTTTGACTTCTATCTATATTTAATTTTGGATTTGCAAGCCATGTTTCAAATAATCCTAAATCTTTTACTTTGATAAATGCTTCAATTGAATTAGCCATTATTATTACTGCACATAAGCTAACTATTAAATAAAATATCTTTTTACTCATATAAATTGTATCTTTCATGTGTTACTCCTTAATTCTAAGAAAAGGGGAACTTGTCCCCCTTTTCTTAGTTTATTTTTTTATTTGTATGTTGCCATCATAGCTTCAAATGATGCTTGAACTTGCTTGTATGCATCTTCTGCATTAGTAGGATTTGTAGATGACCATGAAAGTAATGCATTTTGCCATGTATCCCAAACCTTACCATATTCTAAGAATAATGGTCTATTAATTGCTGATTCATAAGAAGCGTAAGTTGCTTTTATAACTTTTTCATCCATTCCGCCGATTCCATCATAAGCTGAAGCCTCAACATTTTCTAAAATTTTACCAGTAGATTTAAATAAATCTTTTGCATATTCAGGGTTAACCATTTCTTTTATAAATTCTTGAGCTAATTCCATTTGTGCTTCATTTTCTTCACATCTAGCATTTATTCCAAGACCCCATCCACCTTTCCAGTGGCTAAGTTCATTTCCTTTTATAGTAACATTAGAAAGTGGTAATACTTCTAAGTTATCTGCACCTACAGTGTCAGATAAAGTTGTAGTAGCCCAAGGTCCATCTATTCTAATTGCAGCTCCATCTTTTGCTGCAAATTGAGCATCTAAATAACCTGCTGCTGCTTCTTTGTCCCAAAGATCTGTTTTATTTTCATAATGTGATTTCCAATAGCTGTATAATCCTTCAAATAAATTCTTTTGATTATCTGTTAATTCACTATATGCTTTAGTAGCACCTGTAGATAAAGTTCCATCACCTGACTTGTTAAGTAATTCTAAATCAACTGCATTTGTAAATGCTACACCAAACCAAGCATCATGAGCTGTAACTAACATTTTACCAAATTCTAAGCTTGTAAATTCTACTGGTTTAGTTAAATCTATTCCAGAACTAGCTGCATTTTCTTTATTAACGTAAACTAGTAATGTTTCTATATTATATGGGAATGCTAAATATTCATCATCAATCTTGAAGTTTCCACCCATACCTCCATCAAAATCTTTAAATCCACCAACTTCTTCTGCCATTTTCTTAGCATCTATACCTGCAAGTATATTATTATTTGCTAAAGTATATAATCTATCTGCTGGAAGTGCGAATACATCAGCTACGTCTTTATTAGTAGCATCTGTTGAGTCAATTACATCTAAATGATCAAATGATCCTGTTTCTATAAAGTTTATAGTTGCATTTGGATGTTTTTCTAATACTCTTTCCTTTACACTTTCATAATAAGGAACCCATGACTTTTCAACTTGTACTGAAATTGTAGTTTTCTCATCACTCTTGTTACCTTTTGTGCCACATGCTGTAAAGCTAAATGCTGTACATGCTAGTAATACACTTGCAATAATTCTCTTTTTTTTCATAATTAATCCCTCCATACATTTATAAAAGTTATATAAATTTAATAACTTACAAATTTTTTTATAATTAATTGATATTTTTTCTATTTACTTAAATTCTTCCATATAAAGAGTTTATCGTTCTTAGTTTTTCTGCTAATTCATCTGTAGTATCATCTTTTTTCATTCTCCATCTCCAATTATTGCCTAATGTTGATGGTATATTTATCCTTGCATCTTTATCTAAATTTAATATATCTTGCATTTGTAATATTGAAGTCTCTGCTATACTTGATATTGCACACTTAATAAAAGTCCAGTTATCATCATCATCCTTCATTCCTGTGTACTTTTTACAAAACTCCCTTTCATCTTCACTAATTGAATTAAACCAACCCTTTATAGTATCGTTATCATGAGTCCCCGTATAAACCACTACATTTTTATCATAATTATGTGGTAAATACTCGCTATTTCCTTCTGGATCAAAAGCAAATTGTAATACTTTCATTCCTGGATAACCACAATAATCTAACATTTCTCTTACCTCTTGAGTTATAAATCCTAAATCTTCTGCAATTATTTCTATTTCTCCAAGTTCTTTTTTTATTGCATCAAATAATTCTATTCCAGGACCTCTTTCCCATTGTCCATTTATAGCTGTATCATCTTCATATGGTATTGACCAATAACTTTCAAAACCTCTGAAATGATCTATTCTTATTATATCAAATATATTTAAAGAAGATTTAATTCTCTCTATCCACCATCTGTATCCTTGATTTTTTAATTCTTCCCAATTATATATTGGATTTCCCCAAAGTTGTCCAGTTTCTGAAAATGCATCTGGTGGACATCCTGATACCTCTTTAGGCATCAAATTTTCATCAAGCATAAATATCTCAGGATTAGACCATATATCTGAACTATCTTCTGCAACATATATTGGAATATCTCCTATTATCTTAATTCCTTTATCATTAGCATAATTTTTCAAATTTTCCCATTGATAATAAAATATATATTGTAAGAAATTATAAAATTCAATTTCATTCTTTAATAAATTTGAATATTTAAGAATAGTTTGTGGTTTTCTAAATCTTATATCATCTTCCCACTCTTTCCATGAAATCCCACCTTTATAGTCTTTTATAGACATAAATAGTGAATAATCATATAACCAACCTTTATTTTTTTCTTTGAATAGATTTATTTTTTCTCTTAACCTTTTATCTATGTTTTTATATGCAATTTTCAAAACCTTGTATCTATTACTATATATCATTCCATAATCTATATCGTTTTCAAAATTGCCAAAATCATATTTTTCAATTTCTTTTTTTTCTAAAAGTCCTTTTTCTACTAATAATTCTAAATCTATAAAATAAGGATTTCCTGCAAAAGTTGAAAATGATTGATATGGTGAATCTCCATAACTAGTCGGTCCTACAGGTAGTATTTGCCATAAGTTCATCTGTGATTTCTCAAGAAAATCTACAAATCTATATGCTTCTTTTCCTAAAGTTCCTATTCCATAGTTTGAAGGTAATGAAAATATAGGTAATATTATTCCACTTCTTCTCATATTATAACCTCGATATTTACTAAATTTTTTTAAAATATTTATTATTTATGAATAAATTATATCAATGTAAATATTATATAGCAACGATATACAGGTATTTTATATATGTAAAACTTACTCAATAAACCCCTGTTTAAGTAGTTAATTTTTTCTTTAAATTTTACACATTTCATAGCTTTTAAGGCTTATTTTATCTATTACTTGCTAAACCCCTTGTATTTACTAGATTCCTTTAAATAAGTTTAAAGTTTAAAAGTTTCACACATTTTTATTACTATTATATATATTCTTGACATTATATTCCCTCTTTGCTAAACTCAACTCAAATTTATTAATACTAAAATATATAACTGAAAGAAAGGTTTTAAAATGAAATTCATATATGGTAAAAATGACTTTAAATCTTTTAAAAGAGGCAATCAAAATTGCTATTTACTAACAAATGGATTAGGTGGTTTTTCTAGTACAACCTTGATTAATTCTTTAACTAGAAATGACCATTCACTTTTTATGGCTTGTATTAAAGCTCCTAATAATCGAAAAAATATAATTAGTAAAGTTGAAGAAATTCTTATAATTAACAATAAAGAAGTTTATTTAAGTTCTCAAGAATATGTTTGTTATACTAAAAATGAAGAAGGCTTTAATCAGCTTAATTCTTTTTCTCAAGAATATCTACCAGAATGGACTTATTTTTACGATGGTGTAGAAATAAAAAAGACTATAGTATATGAGCATAGCAAAAATACTCTTGGAATAAAGTATTCTATTTATAATAGAAGTAATAAAGATGTTAAACTTAAAGTTACTCCAGTTTTTGTTTTTGCTAATAGAGGTGAAATCTTATCTAAACCTCATAATTATAAAATTAATTCTGATACTTTTACTTCAAATAACATAGAGTTAAAAATAACATCTAATTACACAACAAAAATAGAAACTACTCCTTCTTTTACAAATGATTACTACTTCGCCTATGATGCAGTTGATGGTAGAAACTCTATAGGTTCTGGTACAACCTTAGCATCTTATTTTTATAACTGTAACTCTAAAAGTGAAGAAAATTATGAAATTATTTTTTCATTAGAAAAAGAATCTATTAAGGATATTGATACTTTAATTGCTAATGAAATAAAAAGACAGAAAGATTTAATTAGTAACGCCAGCTACGATGACGAACTTGCAAAAACTCTAGTCCGTGCTACAGATCAATTTATTAGTTATCGTGATTCTACAAACTCTAAAACTATTCTAGCTGGCTATCCCTGGTTTGAAGATTGGGGTAGAGATACAATGTTCTCTGTACTCGGAAGTTGTATCAGTACACGAAGATTTCATGATGCAAAAGATATTTTTAGAACATTTATAAAACATTTAAATAAAGGACTTATGCCTAACCTTTTTCCTGAAGGTGGAATTGATCCTATGTATAATACAGTAGATGCTTCTCTTCTATATATTTATGCACTTTATGAATATTATAACGCTAGTGGTGATCTAGACTTCATTAAAAATGAAGGTTTTGCTCCAGTTTTAGATATTATTAAATGGTATAAGAAAGGTACTGATTTTAACATCTATATGGATGAAGACTATTTAATAAATGCAGGAGAAGGATTTTCTCAGGTTACTTGGATGGATGTTAGATATAATGAAATATTACCTACTTCTAGACATGGTAAGCCTGTAGAAATTAATGCTTTTTGGTATAACGCATTAAAGGTTGTTTCATTTTTTGGTAGAAAACTAAATATTAATGTAAAAGAATTTGATTCATTAAGTGAAGAGGTTAAAAAATCTTTCGAAGAAAAATTTTGGAATTCAACTGAAAATTGCTTAAAGGATGTTGTATCTGGTAATAATTATGATTTACAAGTTAGATCAAATCAAATTTGGGCAGTTATGCTTCCATTTTCTCCTTTATCAAAAGAAAAATCTAAGTTAGTTGTGGACAAAGTTTATCAAGAACTATATACCCCCTACGGACTTAGAACCCTAAGCAAATATGATGCAGAGTTTGTACCAGAATATAGTGGAAGTCACTTTAAGCGCGATATGTCTTATCATCAAGGTACTGTTTGGCCATTCATTCTAGGAGGATATTTTATTTCTTACCTTAAAGTAAATGATTATTCACCAAAAGCTAAATTAAAAGTACGTGAACAACTTGATTGCTTTGAATCCTGTTTAAGAGAAGGATGTGTTGGTCAAATTGCAGAAATTTATGATGGCTTAAATCCAAATGAATCAAGAGGCTGTTTTGCTCAAGCATGGAGTGTATCTGAAATACTTAGAGTATTTACAGAACTTAATAAGAATGTGAACATATAATAGTTTGCTTATTCCGGCGCCGCGCTCCAAGTCATCGTAAACCATTATATGTTCACTGTTAAAGTAAAGGAATATCTATCTCTCTACGTTCGATAGATAGGGTTTCACACTAAGTTCAAACTTCTCTATTTTTTAATAATTGAGGTGCTAAAATCCTTACGTATTCACGCCTTCAAGATTTTTTAATTTTATAATTTCCTAGAAACAAAAAATGGGGCTGTCGCAACAGCCCCATTTTTTTGTTTCTATTTAACTTTGCCTATAACCAATGTTGATAACGCTTGAATATTTATCTTATTTCCCTTTATAGTTTCTATAATATCTATTCCCGATTTTTCTTTATTAACTAATACATTAAAGGTTCCAAAACTATCTAAACATATTTCTGTATGCACTTTATTTGCATTATGAACTACAATTATTTCTTTATAATCATCATAATTAACATTATTAATAATTTTATATGCAATACAATTATTTGGTGAATCTATAAAAACAAGATGTTTTTTTATTTCCTCTACTGTTCTCATTCTAAAAGCTAGATATTCTTTTCTAAGCCTTATTAATCCTTTAACGTAATTGACAGTATCCATATTTTCATACTTCCGTCTCCAATTAAGCTTATTTACTAAATCAGAAGCATTATATGAATTTTCAATCCCATTTTTTGTTCTTAAAAATTCTTGACCTGCATGTATGAAAGGAATTCCTTGGGACAATAGAATAATACTAGTTCCTAATCTATGCATATACTTAAGTTCATTCTCATCTTTTACTGTAAGCTTTAATTTATCATATAAAGTATGATTATCATGACATTCAATATAATTTACAACTTGATTAGGTGAAACCTCTCCAAAGGTTTCAATTTTACTTGAATATTTTATTCCTCCTACTATTGCACTCTTAACATCAAGCTCTTTATTATCTTCTCCACTTAAAAATCCTTTTACTTCATTAGAAAATGGATTTCCTCTTAATCCATCTCTAATTTTATCATTAAAGAAGGCTATATCTTTTAACTTATATGCATTAGTCTGTATTGCTTTATTTTCATCACTTACAATACTAGGCATATTCCATCCTTCACCAATAATAATTATATTAGAATCAATCTTATCAACTTCTTCTCTGATTTTATTCATAGTTTCTACATCTATTAAGCCCATAAGATCAAATCTAAAGCCATCTATTTTATACTCTTTAGTCCAATATTTAACTGAATCTACTATGAATTTCCTCACCATAACATTTTCTGATGCTAATGCATTACCACACATACTTTCATTAGAAAGATTCCCCTTATTATCATATCTAAAATAATATCCTGGCATAAGTTTATGGAATCCAGACTTTTTCACATCATACATATGATTATATACAACATCCATAATTACAGACATTCCATTTTCATGAATAGTCTTTATACCTTCCTTTAGTTCCTTTATTCTAGTAACTGGATTGTATGGATTTGTTGAATAACTTCCCTCTGGTGAATTGTAATTTTCTGGGTCATACCCCCAATTATATATATCTTTATCTAACTCCTTACTTTCATCAATAGTAGCAAAGTCATATATAGGTAATAATTGAATATGAGTTACTCCTAAATCTTTTATATGAGATAATCCTGTTTTTATGTTATAAATGCCTACAGTATTTTCTTCTGTTAAACCTAAAAATTTTCCTTTATTTTTTATCCCCGACTCTTCATCAATGGATAAATCTCTTATACTTACTTCATATATAATTGAATCTGTTCCATATAATTTTCTTGGTCTAATATGATTCTCCCAATTATCTGGATTAGTTTTACCCATATCTATAATTGCACCTTTTTCCCCATTTACTGAAAGTGCCTTTGCATATGGGTCTACTCCCTCATTTTTTTCATTACCTATTAAAGCGATAAATGTATAATACTTCTCTTCTAAATTTTCTTCTAATATTATCTCCCATATGCCCTTTTCTTTTTTAGTCATAGGATATTCTATCTTTTCTAATTCATCATAGTTGTCATAAATACAAAGAATCATTGAATCTACTATAGGAGACCATATCTTGAAAAAATGTTTATTATTCTTAAATTTATATCCCAAGTCTTCTTTATCATAAGAATAAAGATTATCAATTTCTTTAATATTAAGTTTTTTCATAACTATCCATACCTTTCGTTACATTATCCTTAAATAAGTATTCACTTCCAAGGAACATCTACCTCATACTTCGGTATATTGGCTTTCACACTAAGTTCAGTCTTCGCTACGCTTGACTTCACTAAATGTTCTTTTAATGAACATCTACCTCTCTGCGTTCAGTAGATGGGCTTTCACACTAAGTTCAGTCTTCGCTACGCTTGACTTCACTAAATGTTCAATGCCTCTGTAATTATTTTTCCTTCTGCTGTTACAATGGTTACTAAAAGTTTCTTAACTTCATTATTTCCATTATTTTTTACTACTATATTATGTTTATCATCCTCTAATGTAATTTTTATATTTAAATTCGAATAATTTCCTGATAAATATTCTTTACTTATTCCATCGTCATCATATAAATCATACTCTGCTTTATCTTTTATAAATGCTATTACATTTAATGTCTCGTTTCTTAGCTTTTCAGTACTTTGAGCTGGATCTCCATAAATAAATATTTTATTTTTTCTTATAAATATACAAAACTCATTTAAATCTATATCAATATAATTATGTCCTTTATTAATTACGTCAAAATCTTTACTTGTATAATCTTTTACTTTCCATAAAAGCATGTCCTCTGGAAGATATACATATCTACCGCTCTTATTTTGTTCATATATTGGTGATATCATAACTGAATCCCCTATTAATAGCTGATCTTCAACATTTGATGCAAAATCCTCTTCATATTCCAAGCTTAAATTTTTTATAAACATATTATTATTATTTATAGCTTTCATATATTCTGAATAAATATATGGAATCATTGCATACCTAAACTTAATAGTATTTCTTATAGTGTTTTCAGTATCTTCATCAAAGGCAAATGGTTCTTGATTTCTTGTTCCCATTGCTGCATGATTTCTATACAACGGGGTAAATATACTTAACTGATTCCATCTTATTGCTAATTCTGAATCTACATTACTTCCAAATCCACAGGTATCTGCACCACTATAAGTAAATCCACACATATTTAATGAAGGTAACATTTTCATATTCATAATTAAATGTTCCCACCATGAGCAATTATCCCCTGTCCATATCCCCCCATATCTATGGGCTCCAATATATGATGCTCTTGAGAATAATAGAAATCTCTTATTATCATCTATTTCTTCAAAACCTTCTGCCGCTGCCCTAGTCATATTATATCCATAAATATTATGAACATCATAGTGATTAACTAATCCACTATTTATTTTATGATAAAAACCCTTGTAATCATTAACATTATTACTTAAATTATTAACAACATCTTTAAGCTTGAAAAATGAATCTATATTAAGTTCCTGATTTCTTAATTCATCTATTGTTTTATATGCATTTTCTATTCCTTCTTCGCTATAGAAAATAGCCGGTTCATTCATATCATTCCAAAATCCTTCAACACCTTTATCTATTAAGTATTTATACTTATTTCCAAACCATGCTCTTACATCTTTATTTAAAAAATCTGGAAAATGTACTTTTCCAGGCCAAACAGCACCTACAAAAGGTTTACCTTCTTTGTTTAATGCAAAGTATTCATTTTCTATTCCTTCTTCGTAAACATCATATCCTTTTTCTATTTTTACTCCAGCATCTATAATAGGTATTATTTTTACACCTTTTTCCTTTAATCTTCTTGTCATGCCTTCAAAGTTCGGAAATCTTTCATTACTTAATGAAAAATCCTTATAATCATCCATATAATCTAAATCTAAGCATATTCCATCACATGGGATATCCTTTTCTATAAACTTATTAGCAATTTCTTCTACTGTTTCTTCATTTGGATAACTCCATCTACTTTGAATGTACCCAAAAGCCCATTTAGGTGGAACATATCCTCTTCCTATTATATTTAGAAAATCATGTATTATATCTTTTAATGATTCACCTTTAATTATATAAATATCAGTATTATTTCCCTCTACTGTTATATTAAATTCATCTTTATTATCATATCCAACATCATAAACAATCTTGCTTGGAAAATCTATAAACATACCAAATCTTTCTTTTCCATCAATTACAAAGAAATTATGGGCACCATATAATGATCTTTTATCTGGAAGATGACTAGGATCATCTGAGCAAAAGCTCTCATATATCCATCCTCTTTTATTTATCCCTCTTATATTTTCACCCAATCCATATACCTTATCATTTTTTTCCATATTATATTTTAACTTTATATAATTTGATTCCTCTAAATTAAAATATTTAAACTCCTCATTTGTTTCATTTATTCCTTTATTTATAACTGCATCTGTTTCTATAGGATTACCAAATTGATATCTAACTATTTTTTCATTTATAATATAACTCTTCATAGAATTCCTCCATCAATAAAATATTCTTTAACCTTTTAATAGGTTTATAATTTAGTTCCATAGTATCAAAATACATTTCTTCATTCAATGATTTATACGTTATATAAAGTTGTGAAATATTTGATAAATTATGCATTTAAATTTGAATAACTATGTAATAAATTCACATTTCTTTAATTTATTTTCCTTAAAAATCAACTAATTTAATATTAACTAATTTAATATTAACTAATTTAACATTGACTAATTTAAATTTACTATGTTACCCTTTAAGAAACTAAAACAAAATTTTATACATGAGAGGTTTATAAATGAATGATATTTTGTATAAAGATAATCAAAAAATTATTGGATCAATAATAAGATTAAATAGAATTAAGAAAAATATGAGTCAAAAAGAACTTGCAAAGGGAATTTGTGTTCCATCTTATCTAAGTCGAATTGAAAAAGGTGATTTATTACCAAGTGATGATGTTACCTCTATTATTTTTCAAAGACTTGGCTTAACCTTTAATGATAGTCCTGAATTCATTGAAAATAGTATAAAAGAATTTGAAGAATTTTTTTATAATCTTAATTTTAATGAGTTTGATTATACTAATAAAATATTTAGTATAATTGAAAAAAGAGAAGATACTTTTATAACTTCTCCACTTATTTTAGATTATTATTTAGTTAAGCTTGCTAGGTATTGTAGTACTCCTAAAAGAGAAAAATTTGAAGATGCAAAAACAGCTCTTATTTCAGCTTTTGACCTTCTATCACCTAAACAAAAATCTTTATATAACTTCTATATTGGTGTAGATATTCTAAATTTAAATGGTAATATATTAGAAGGCAAGATGTATATTGAAAAAGCTCTTAATTATAAAGAAAATGGACATATCTACTATTGGTTATCTTATGTTTATCGTGTAGAAAATAATCCAATCAAGGCTTATGATAGTATAAAAAGAGCTTTATCATTATATGTTGAAGAAGGGAACTTTATTAGCATAATGGAAAGCTATGTTAAAACTGCTGAAGTTTATTTTCTACTTGATAACTATACTGATGCAATAAATTACCTAAAGATATCTTTAAGTGCGGCTAAAAAAATTAGGAATTCTCACTATATTGAGTATATAAATTCAATGCTTTCCTGGTCATATTTAAAAATAAAAGATTATAAAACTTCTCTTGATTATTTAAGAAAAAACTCTGACTTAATAGATCATAGAATGATAATTCCAGATTCAGTTATTGAATGTCTAATATTTTTCACTATAGGTGATAAAGAAAATTTAAAAAAATCAATATTAAAACTTAATAATCCAAAATCATTAGAACACATTTCTGAAGATGTTGCTGTTATATTTTTTAAACTCTTTACTTTCTATATAGAAAATGATAACTATATAAAAAGTCATATCTGGGAAGGTTTATTAATTTATATAGTTGATGGTATTAAACACCTTGTAGAACTCCGAAAAGTATTTATTGAATTATTAAGAGAATATTATATCCATAATAGAAGGTATAAAGATGCTCTATTCCTTAAATAAAATCTCATAAAATATATTCTGTGCTAATTATTCTTCAATAATAAATGAGCTATATAAGAATTTGTTTTTATATAGCTCATTTATAAAATAGTCACTTCTATTTAAGGCTAAGTATTTTTATTTATCTAATATCTAGCTACCGCCCTTATTTTTTATAAATTTTGATATAATTTTATTACTCATCTAACTAAATCCCAATTTAGAATTCCTTGAATTTCAGAAAAAGGTATTTTAAAGGTTATAAATCCAGCTGAATAAGGGCCAATTTCATAAGGTAAAAAATAAATATATAAGTTATTATCATCAATATAAAAATCTTGTTCTTGCTTTATACCTTTAAATTCATCTTTAAATACATACTCATACATCTTATCGGTTTCTATCATATTTTTAATAATCTTATTTAATTCTTCAGCCCAATAAACACCTCCCATAAATAAATCACCTAATGTATGAAATTTACCTGTTACTAAATCAATTGTTGGTGTTTTCTTTGATGGCATTCCATGAGCTGCACCTATAGGATAATAGTATCCATTAATATCTAAATTTAATAAATCCTTTTTAAAATATTTTATATTAAAATCTCCATAATAATCATAGTCTAATACATCATCTTCTGTAATAATAGAAAGTTTTTGGTTTCCGTCCTCATTATAAGGTCTAAAGTAAGATAATTCTTTCAACTTAATGTTTATTTGAGATTCTACCTTCTTATCTTTAACCCCTTTTACTACGGGATTATATATTAAATAATTAATATTAGGTTTATACTTTTCTTTTAACACACTATAGCTATTATCAAGGTTTATAACATCATTTGGCTTGTAAATTACCTTCCCTAATTTATCTAGATAATATGGTGAATAATCTATATCTGCATAAATTAATCCATTTTTTATTGATAATTCACCACTTCCATTAACCTTAGGTAATTTCTTATCTTCCTTTCCATATAAATCTATAAAAAACGTATCTGTTTCATTAGATGCATATGCTAATCCATTTTTGTATTCTCCAACTACTAAATATATAAAGCCTGTTAAAATATTGCCCTTTGTATCTCCTATTGCATATACACTTCTTGGCTTAAAATCACTTTCTCCAATAGGCATACCTAAAGTAACTCTACCTTCTCCTATAATCTTAATATCATTAAATATAGGTTCATATACATAGTTACCTTCTTTATTAATAAGTCCATAAGGTCCAGTAAAACTATCAGATTCACTAACTTTCGCTACTCCATTTTCAAAAGCTTCAGCAGATTTATAATTTGGTTTAATTACTACTTGTCCATCCGTATTTATATAACCTAAAGGACCTTCAAAAGAGTCTCCAAATACCATTAAACCTTCACCATATTGTGATATATAATTATGGTTGTAAGTTTTTATAACTTTTCCGCTAGTATTAATTAAAGTATACTTTTTGTTATCTCCTTTGACTAAAGCTACTCCTTCATTGAAATTATTAGCTTCTGAATATATAGGCGATATTACCACATTGCCCTCTAAATCAATATATCCATATTTATAATCTCCAGTATTAGAACTTACCCCAATAATAGCTCTTCCATCATTGTAGTCATTTATAAAGTTATATTTTTCTTTTGTTATAGTATTCCCCTTATCGTCAATTACTCCCATATAATCTTCACGAACAAATATTGATCTGTTTTCTTTAAATTCACTAAGGCTATCATAAGTTGGCTTTAATACATACTCTCCTTTATTATTAATTAATCCAAACTTTTCACCTTCTTGCACTATGGCTAATCCATTACTATTAAAGTCATAGGCATTTAAGTAAACTGGCTCAATAACAAATACTCCACTTTCATTGATATAGCCATAAACCTTTCCCTCTTTAGCATTTTTTAAAGCTGGATATATTTTATCATTCTCAGAAAACCTTTTTTTACTTAATATTTTCTCTTTTGATTTTTTTCTTTCCGTCTTTCTTTTCTTAACATTTTTATTTGAACTCATCTTTTTATCCCTATAAATTATTATTACTTTTAGTATATGAAAAAGGAATAACAAGGTTTCTAATAATTC
>JARIDB010000033.1 GCA_029257045.1 Clostridium sp. | reverse complement strand
CATCTAAAACCTGAAATGCATATTCATTTATATAAAGATCATTTCCACTAGTTTGTCCAAAGCTTATATTTTCATAAGAATAGTCTAGAAATACAACATGTTTAACTTCTTTTTCTGAAAATTCATTTCTTTCATCTGTTGCCCTTGCACCTTCAATTGTTAAATTATAATTCCCATTTTCTGTTTCTACTGTAAAAGGTGTATTTAAAGTCATTTCTTTTACAATTGCAACTTCATCTTTGTTATCACCTATATTTTCATTGTTAAAATTAGATTCATCAATTCCTAACAACAACTTTGATATTGCATTACTTTCTTTAATCTTCCATTCTTTATCAATCTTAGTTAACTCAATATCTAATGTTCTTTCACTATAAGTGACTTCATCTAAATATTTATTAAGTAACGTGTTGAAATAAGCATCATTTTCCTCTTCAGTCATTTCAACTCCAGAAAAGGCTTGTGTAAACATAAAGCTAAAAGCTTCTTGCATAACCTTACCTAAAATAATATTAAAATCCATACCTTTTACAGTAACATTTACTTTTGCATTATCACCATCAATAGTTTCACTATTGATCTTATAAGTTATTTCTTTCAATTTTCCTAATAACTTTTCTTGTGTTTCCTCGGAAAAGTTATTATTTTCTAAATTCTCCTCCGTTCCTTCTTCTGTGCCTTCTACTACAGCAAATAATTCCTGAATATCAGTATCACCTTTTTGAACTTTTTGGAAATAATCATTTACAACAACTTTTGGTGTGTTTCCCCCACATCCATATAGTAATACTGTTGATAACATCATAACTAATATTACTGATAATTTTTTTAAATTAATCATTAATTATACCCCTTTTCTTATAAAATATTGTCCTAGACAATGTTATTTTAGTTAAATTTATTGCCTTTGTCAATACCTTTTACTATTATATATAAATTCATCCATTTATATACAATAAAGGCCACGGTAATTTCCTTAAGAGTTACTTATTCTACCTATAATCTCATTGTAATTTATTTTTTAAATTTATTTTCAGATTTCTTATTTAATAAATATTGAGAACATGGCCTACTATAATTCTTTAACTACTACTCTAATAAAAAATTCAGCGTTTCATCCAAATCTCACATACCTTTGGAAAGAATAATATACATCCTTTTCTTCCTCTTGATAATTCCATTTAGAGGTTCTATTTATAGAAGCTTCGCTTTCAATGTTTTTTAACTTCAATCTATATGTTTATATAACATTACCCCTTAATTTTAATAAATTTTATAAAAATACTAATTTTAATATTCAATTATTCAACCTGTTTAGTATATGATTGATATATTATATCCATAATATTATCTAGCTGATCAATGTTACTATAATGTATTTCTACTTCTCCATTACCCCATCTTCCCTTTTCACTTACATCATTGCATATACCTTTTGGATCGTTAATTTCATCAAATTTCATATTAACTGATAATCTAAGTTTAGATTTTTGTGGTACAATATCAACAAAGTTTGTTTCAAGTTTATAAGCAATATATAATTTAGTATATTCCTTCCTTGCATCAACTGATAAATTTAGAATTCTTTTATCTAAAACTTCAAATAAATGAATATTATCCTCAGTTAAATATTCATAATCATTCAAATTGTATAATGCTTGATTGCTTTTAGGTGCGAACTTTTCTAGCTCCTCATCACATATCTCTGGATACATCCATATTTTTGTGGCTAATTCACATAATTCTATTGCACGTTCTTGAATTTTTTCTTTATTCCATGTATTTTGTTTTACAACATATCTATTAATTCTTAGAGCACTTTCCTTAAATCCACCTTTCATATTTAATTTATCCTCAAATGACTTATCTGACATTTCAGAGTTATATGCAGTTAACGTTAAATTACCTATTGTATGAATAAATGTTTTCTGTATCTCTTCCCAATTATCGCCTAATGAGTCTTTCCATGCTTGTATTGGTGATTTATTTTGCGGCATTATATGCTCAATAGTAAAGTTTTCTATATTAATAGGAGCCTTATTATCATAATTTTCTATTTTACTTAAAATGTAATTTCTAATTCTCATATTATAAATATCTTTGACTTTAAAATTTTCAATAAAATTATCTTCTCTAGGAAATATTTTATACGTATCAAGTAGTATAAAAAATGCTTTTACAGAATTCAAATAATTTTCTTTATCAATTTTATTACAAATAGTCATAAATGTTTTATTTAATGAATTCGTTGGAATTCCACAAATTGCACGTCTAAAAACATAACTCTCACATATTTTTAAAATTTCAACAAATTCTGCTTTATTTATAAAATTACTCTTATAATCTTTAAATACTTTTAATAAAAATGGCATTGCTACTTCCATTTGTAATGCCTTTATATCATTAAATATGAAATCTAATTCTGAATCTCCACTGTTAGCAAAGTATATACTAGTATAATATTTTGCATTTATATATAGTTCTTTACAAATTTCCTCCATTGAACTATCTACCTTTTTTTGATGATATTCTTTAAATTCTTCATATATTTTATTTAATTTAGGTATTTTACTATTATTTAATGTAAGATAATCCCTAAAAAACTTATCCATTAAAACTGATTGGTTTTCATAGTCAAATAATTTCTCCATTGGAAACCAACTTCTATTATATATATCACCTTGAACATTAGCCTCTAATCCCATAAGTACATAATTTCTTATTAAATCAGATTCCGATAAATCTACTCCTGTACTATTTAGACTTTCAAAAATTAGTTGTGGATCATCTACTGCTCTATCTAAAGTTATATTAACTATTTGAAGTTTTCCAATACCTTCATATATTTCTTTAGGTGTCATTAACCCTTTTTTAATATTATCTAGGAAAAATTTATAATTATCTATCAATCTAGAATTTTTCACACCATCTAATGGCAACCTATCAATTAATTTAATTAGTACTTCTCTATCTCCTTGAGTAAGTAACATCTTATATTTATCTAGTCCACTAGAATAATCATTTTGAATACACATTCCATTTATAATTTGCGGATTTATATCTACTTTACCTTTATTCTCATATCCATAATCTCTTAACGCTATCAAAAGCAATGTAAGAGTTGTCATTCTTTGTTGTCCATCAATAATCATATATTTTTGTACACCTGTTGGCATTGCTTGCTCTGTGACATTGACAATTGAACCAACAAAATGGCCTGTCCTACTTTTCTTTTGCATATCAACAATATCATTCCATAGTCTATAACATTGTTCAATCTTCCAACTATATGTTCTTTGATATACCGGAATGATAAACTGCTTAAATCCATTTAAAATCGAATTAATATTCCCTTTAATTGCATCCATATATCTTTCTCCTCATTAATAAATACTTATTCTATTTTACATTTATCCAATTATTGTAAACCCTTATATAATTAACTTTATTTCGTGACTATTTCACTCTAAATATGCACGCTTATCTTTAATCCTGTATATAACTAATCAAAAAGTTGATTCTGAAAATCTTACTTATATTTTTTCCCTGTAATCTTAATGCAATTATCATCTTTTCTAATATCTTCATATATATACTCATACCATACTGGTGCTTTCTTTTTTCTATAAAAAAATCTACTATTATTAAAGTTATTTAAATCATTCATATATTTACTAATCCACTCATCATTTTCACCTATGCAAATATAAAGAATATCATGTTCTTCATCTAATTTATTTCCATATTCTACTCCCGAGTATTCTTTTTTATTAATGCCTTCGTTAATAAAAAACATTATCAAATTATTATCTCCTTTAACTTTCCATTGAATATTTCCTCTTTTTATCCCCAGTTCACTTCTTGTATATTCTTTTTCTATGTTTAGCAATGTATTGTACCTCTCTTATTCTATTTAAATATTGTTTCAAATCTATTTTACATGTTTTAATAAAATTCCAGCTTTCAATCCACCACGTTCCTCTAACTTTTCATTTCTTTTATTAAGTAAATCATCTTCACTATAGCCTAATTCATTAGCTAATCCAAATAGAACTTCCATTATATCTGCAAGTTCTTCTAA
>JARIDB010000009.1 GCA_029257045.1 Clostridium sp. | reverse complement strand
AATCTTATTATGATTTGTTTGAGATAAGCCTTCCTCACTCATTAACAATTCTTCATAAAGCTTTTCTCCAGGCCTAAGTCCTGTAACTTTAATTTTAATATCTCTATTCGGTTCAAGTCCAGATAATCTTATTAAATCTAATGCTAAATCATATATTTTAACAGGCTTACCCATATCTAAAATAAAGACTTCTCCGCCCTTTGCAACTCCTCCAGCTTGAAGTACAAGTTGTGCTGCTTCTGGTATTAACATAAAGTATCTTGTTATATTTTTATGAGTTACAGTAACAGGTCCACCATTTTCAATTTGCCTCTTAAATAAAGGAATAACAGATCCATTGCTTCCAAGTACATTTCCAAACCTAACAGCTACAAACTCAGTATCACTTATAGCATTATAGGCCTGAATTATCATTTCACATAATCTTTTAGTTGCCCCCATAATATTAGTTGGGTTAACTGCTTTATCTGTTGAAATTAAAACAAACTTTTCAACTTGTCTTTCCTTAGCTGTTTGAACTAAATTTAAAGTACCAAAAACATTGTTTTTTATAGCTTCTTTTGGACTATCTTCCATTAAAGGAACATGTTTATGAGCAGCAGCATGAAAAACAACTTGGATTTTATTTTTTCTAAATATCTCTTCAAGCCTTTTTTTATCTCTAACTGATCCTATTAAAACTTCAATGTTTAAATTTTCAAATTCACTTCTAAGCTCATTTTGAATATCATAAACTGAGTTTTCATATATATCAAAAAGAACTAACTTTTTAGGTCCATATTTCACAATTTGTCTACATAACTCTGAGCCAATAGAACCTCCAGCCCCTGTTACTAATACTATTTTATTATTTAAATAATCAGAAATTCCCTTATCATCTAAAACTATAGGGTCTCTTCCAAGTAAGTCTTCAAGCTCTACATTTTTAATCCTACTTACAGTAGCTTTTCCTGATATAATTTCGTAAATTCCAGGAATTATCTTTATCTTACAACTTGTTTTTTTACATATATCTATTATTTCTCTTTTTTGTTCTCATGTAATTGAAGTTATTGCAATTAAAATAGTATTTATTTCCCTATCTATTGCCAAATTTTCAATATCTTTAATTTTGCCTTCAACTTTAACTCCACTTATTCTTTTACCTTGTTTATAATTATCATCATCGACTAAAAGAATAGGGTTTAACTTTAAGTTTCTTCTAGATAACATTTCATTTATTAACATAGTTCCAGCAGAACCTGCTCCAACTATCATAACTCTTTCCTGATCACTACAATATTTGTATGGTGTATATAATAGGTTCCTTCTATAAACTCTATATAAAATCCTATATCCTAAAACAAATATACAAACCATCATAGTTGCTATAACACAAACATTTAATGGGATAGTAGCTCCAAAGTTTCTTGTATATAAAATGACTAACGCTCCACCTAAAATTCCTCCACCAGCACCTAGTAAAAATTCATCTGTTCCTGTTAAGTGCCATAATGAACTATACATTTTAAATAATCCAAAGCATACTAAATAAATTAAAGTGACAACTACTATATCTTTTTGATATATTGTTGCTATTTCAGTAAACCTATCATGAAAAGTAATGTTTATTGCTAGTAAATATGCCATATTTACCATAAAAACATCTATTACTACTAATATAAATGTTCTTAATTTATTCATATTTCTCCTCCAATTCTACATACTTAGAATGTGTTTATTAATTTATTTAACCCTTTAAATTCACTTACTTATTATACTACTAACAGTAATGCCTTGTCTATAAGAGTAACTTTCTTAAAACTTTTGTAATATTATATTAAACTTATTACTTCGTTCTTTCTATACTATTAAAATTAAATTAATATTACTCTGCTTTATTCTATATAGTTGACATATAATTATTCAAATCCTATAATTTAGATAATAATCAATAAGGAGATACAATATATGAAATTATATAAAAATTTAAACTATATACTAGTTATATTATTCATTATCTTTTACCCAATTCTTCCTTCCTATGGTAAGTATAGTAGTGATACTATTATCTTTTCACTAATTTTACT
>JARIDB010000167.1 GCA_029257045.1 Clostridium sp. | reverse complement strand
TAAAAGATAAAACTTACTTATATAATGAAGTTTTAAAAAAGATTTATAGTAGGAGTATATAAATGAAAAAGATGAAAAAGGTTTATTTGAAAATTGAAGAGAATTTAATTAAATTAATAAGATATTTAAATACTGATAAATATATGAAATTATATGTGAAATATTTAAGTAAATTGGGAATTAAGTTTAATGATGGTCTACCTAAATATATTGATCCATCGTGTTATTTTGATGGTGTTGATTATTCAAAAATAGAAGTTGGAAAAGATACTGTTATTTCGAGAGAAGTAATGCTATTAACACATGATTATTCTATTTCAAGAGGATTACAAGCAATAAATAGACTAGGAAATAGAGAGTTAAGAGTAGTTGAGGGAATAAAAATAGGTAGAAATTCTTTTGTTGGAGCAAGAGTATCAATATTACCAGGAAGTAAAATAGGAGATGATGTAATAATTGGTGCTGGTAGTGTAATAAGAGGGAATATACCAGATAATTCAATAGTTATTGGTAATCCATCCAAGATTATAGGAGATACCAAAGCGTGGGCTGAAAATAAATATAAAAAGGGGATATTTTAATTTATGATTAAAGTTTTACATGTCCTAGCTTCATTAGAAGGAAGTGGAGGGGTTCAGAAAAGGCTTATTGATAATTATTATAATATGAATAGAAGCGAAGTTAAATTTGATTTTATAGTACATGGATATGATATAGGTGAATTAGAAGAAAGTATAAAAAAAATAGGGTGTAATATCTATCATGTTCCAAGAAAGAGAGGACTTGGATTATTTAAAAATATTACTAATATAAATAATATAATTAGAGATGGTAAGTATGATATTGTTCAAAGCCACATGGAACATGCAGGTGCAATAGTTCTTAGTATAGCGAAAAAACATCGAATAAAAGTAAGAATTGCACATAGTCATTTAGCAAATATATATAGCAAAGGAATAGTGAAAAAAATTAAAAGAATATGTACTTATATTATAAACTTAACAGCAACTGATTATTGGGCATGCAGTAATGAAGCTGGGGTATGGCTATTTGGAAATAAAGTAATAGAAGAAAAAAAGCTTAAAGTAATACCTAATGCTATTGATGTAAATAGATTCAAATTAGATGAAAAGAAAAGATTGGAATACAGAAAAGAGTTAAATTTAAAAAATCAATTTACTTTAGTAAATGTAGGGAGGCTTTCATATCAAAAAAATCATGAATTTTTATTTCAAATATTTAAGGAAGTATTGAATTTGGAAAGCAATTCAAAACTTCTACTAGTAGGTGATGGAGAGTTGAAAGCAGAGCTTTATGAGAAGGTAAAAGAAATTAACATAGAAAATGATGTTATTTTCTTGGGGACCAGAGAAGATGTTTATAATATATTGCAGGCAGCAGATGTCATGCTTCATCCAGCCTTATTTGAAGGTTTGGGAAATGTATTAATTGAAGCACAAGCAGCTGGGCTACCTATAATTGCATCTGATGAGGGTATTCCAAAAGAAACAAAAATTACTGAGATAATTAAGTACATTTCATTAAAAGAAAACAAATATATTTGGGCAGAAGAAATCATAAACCTGAAAAATTTCGATCGTATAGATACTAGTGAGTTAGTAAAAAAGGCAAACTTTGATTGTAAGGAACAAGCTATAATATTACAAGAGTTATATAAGGAGCTTGTTAAAAATACTAGTAAAGGGTAAGGATATGTTTTATGTTTTTTTTATATTATTTCATAATATATTACTTTTCTTTTTTTTATTTATTAGAAATATATAATGTTGGAAACTTCATGGTTATATCTGGAATTAAGGAAATATTAATTGTAATATTATTTATAATATGCTTTTATAAAAAGTATATATATAATCGGGTTTTAAAGATTAAATTAACTAGCATTATAATTGGAATTATGTATTTAACATGTTTAATTATA
>JARIDB010000018.1 GCA_029257045.1 Clostridium sp. | reverse complement strand
ATTTTTCTTATCTAATTTGTACACCATAGCTAATATTTCTGCTACAGCTTGATACATATCACTAGGTATATCTTTGTCTATATCGACCTGCTCATATATCATTCTTGCTAATGGTTTATTCTCTATTATAGGAATTTTTGCTTCTTTTGCTTTTTCCTTTATTTTCATAGCAATATTATCTGCTCCTTTAGCAACAACCTTTGGAGCTTCCGTTTTACCTTCCTCATATTTAATAGCTACTGCTAGATGAGTAGGGTTTGTAATTACAACAGTAGCTTCTCCTACAGATTCCATCATTCTTCTTTGGGACATTTCTCTTTGCTTTTGCTTCATTTTGGATTTTATCTGAGGGTCCCCTTCCATCTGTTTATATTCTTCTTTAATTTCTTGTTTACTCATTCTAATTTCTTTTCCATGTAATTTATATTGTATTAAATAATCTATAGCAGCTATAGTTACTACAACTATTACTACTTTATTAAATACTCCAAGAATTAATGATTTAACTTCGATTCCTAATGTTGGTAAATATAAATTTCCTATTTGAAGGATTTTATCAAAATTATCTCTCACATATATATAGGCTATATATATAATAATAGTTATTGTTATTATATTTTTCACAAGTTCTACTGCTGTTTTCTTAGAAAACATATTTTTAAATCCCTTTATAGGGTTAAGTTTTCCAAGAGAAGGTTTAATAGCATCCTTTACAATTAAAAAGCCTGATTGCATAAGGCTTCCTACTACTCCAGCTAGCATAATTGGTATTATTATTGGTATTATAGCCATAGCAAATCTACTTAAGGATATCAATGTTATATTTTGTAGATTTCCTTTGCTAAAATCCATATGATTAACTGCATTTATAAAATATATTATATTTCCTCTAAGTCCTTTTACCACCATATCTGAAAATACTGAAATTGCTAATATAGTAGCTATTAATGTTATAGCAAGACCTATATCCTTAGTTCTAGGTAATTGGCCTTTTTCTCTAGAATCACTTTTCTTTTTAGGTGTTGCTTCTTCTGTTTTTTCATCATTACCTATTAGAAAAATTAATGGAAATGCAGTTATTATTTTTCTATATATATCTGGTAAATAACTAATATTGCTTTTAAATATTTTAACCATAATAGGCAAAGAAATTGATATAGCAATTAGTCCAACAAACATTTTTACAGGCATTCCAAGAATCATTACATTTATTTGTGGAACAGCCCTAGAAACTAACCCCATAGCAATGTCTGTCATTAACATTACAAGTACTACAGGTATCGCTATTTTTAACCCTATTATAAAATACTGAATTATTATTGAAATTAAAACCATCATAGTTTCCTGATTTAATATACTAGTTCCCATAGAAAGTAAAGTATAACTTTCAATTAAAGATTTTAATATTATATGATGACCATTAACAATAAAGAAAATCATTAATGCTACATAATGCAATAAGTTACCACTTATTGTTGTATTTACTTTACTATTAGGGTCTACTATATTAACCATACTAAGACCAATATGTAAGTCCAAAAGGCTTCCAGCCATAATTACAATCTCAAAGGATATATTAGTAATTATCCCTAATATTAACCCCGTTGAAATTTCTGATATCATATAAGTAATTAAATAATAATTACTTGTTATATTATTTATATTAGAATAGTCTACTCCCCTAAGTAAGGCAATAGAGAATATTAATGAGAATATTATTTTAAGACTGTTTGGTGTTCCTTTTGGAAAAAAGATATTTGATATTCCTAAAAAGGCTGTTACTCTTAAAACAATAAAAAACAGCCCTAAGAAGTAAGTTGTATCAATCATACATTTCCTACCTCCTACGCAGATATCTTTATAATAATATCAAAAATTCTTTTAGTAAATTCCATTAAATTATGTAACATAAAATTTCCAAGTACTAATCCAGTTAATGCAATTCCTATTAATTTAGGCACAAAAGTTAAAGTTTGCTCCTGGATTTGTGTTGTTGCTTGAAAAATACTTATTATTAAACCTATTAAAATTGAAACTAATAATATTGGGCCAACTACTTTTAAAGAAGTATATAAAGCATCTTTCACTATTCCTATAATTAAACTCTCACTCATAATTTATTACCTATCCTCCAAATCCCATTATCAAGGTTTTTACCATCAAGTTCCAACCATCAACCATTACAAATAATAGAAGTTTAAATGGCAATGATACCATAACTGGAGGTATCATAAACATTCCCATAGACATAAGAACACTTGCCACTACCATATCTATAATTAAGAAAGGTAGATAAATAAGAAAACCTATTTGAAAGGCCGTTTTTAGTTCACTTATTGCAAAAGCAGGTATAACTACTGAAATAGGTATATTTTCTTTTGTAATTTCTTCTCCATTAACTCCTGAAGTTTCCATAAATAATTCCAAATCCTTTTGTCTTGTTTCTTTAAGCATAAATTCTCTTAAAGGCTTAGATCCCACTTCAATTGCTTCTTCTTGTGTAATGCTTTCTTCCATATAAGGTTTAACTGCCTTATCATTAATTTCTGTATATACAGGTCTCATTATAAAAATCGTAAGGAAAATAGCAAGTCCTGTTAAGATTTGATTTGGTATTGATTGTTGTGCTCCTAAAGCACTCTTTAAAAATGAAAATACTATTATTATTCTTGTAAAGCATGTCATCATTATTATAATAGATGGCAATAACGTTAATACTGTAAGTATTATTAATAATTTAATATTATCAACATAATCTTTAGGTGAACTTCCCTCATTTCCTATTGAAAGATTCAGATCTGGTATGCTAATTGGATCAGCACTTGCAATCTTACCAAAAGAAAATACTATAGCTATTGTTAATAATATCATTAATATATATTTCTTATTTTTTTTCATATTTATCTTCCTTTAGTCCTTTTTATTCCTAATATTCTTTAGTTTTATTACTATATTATTAATAAAGCTTTCATAACCCTTAGCTATAACTTCTTTTCGTCTTTTTTTTTCATCTATTATACTAGTCATTTCTTCTTTAGATATTTCCTGAAGTTTTCCTACATTATTATTGTTAGCTGATATAATATAGCCCTTTTCGCCAACCTTTAATAACAATATAGAAGTATCTTTTGAAATATTAGTTCTTTCAATAACAGTAATATATTTATTTTCATTAATTTTATCTAGCTTATTACCACTTAACTTTGTAAGCAAATACATTAATAAAAAGATTAATGCTAATGCAAAAACTAATTGTATTATTAATTTTATCAATTCAATCATTTAGGTATATACTTCCTTCTATTATAATATAAAGTTAATCCTTGGCGCTAAATAAAATTTCATATTATACAGATTATACAGTTACTTTATTGTACTATAATATCACTAATATAAATATCCTTTAATACTCCTGATGTTAACTTTTGATTAATTTTATTAATTAAATCACTCTTTAGTATTGCTTCATTTGCTGGATTAAAATCCTTTGCTTTACATGCTTTTATATAAAATATAGCTACATCTCTAATTACTACCTTTTTTTCTTCTAACTCAGATTCTAAATCTTTATTACTTGAATCGTAACTAACTGATAAATTTAGTTTTACATATCTTTTACTATCTTCATCATTTAAATTAACAAATACTTCTCCAACTTCTACAAATGCTTCTTTTATATATATTGGCTGAGCTCCATTATTTTTATTCATATAAAAATACACCCCTGCGAAAGTTCCTCCTCCTAATGCTAAAATAATTGCAATAACTATAAATATAACCTTTTTATTCTTTTTTTCCTTAGCCATTATTATTTGCCTCCTGTTCTGTGGTTATTATTAAAATATCTACTCTTCTGTTTCTCGCCATATTCTCATAAGAGTCATTTGGAGCTACAGAATGATATTCCCCATATCCAGCTGCACTAAATCTTGAAGGATTTTGTCCTCTGCTTTCAACAAAGTACCTTACTACATTAACTGCTCTATCTGCAGAAAGCTCCCAATTAGATGGAAACTCCATTGTCCTTATTGGAATATTATCAGTATGTCCTTCTACTAATATAGGATTAGCTACTGATGAAATTAATGTACTTATTTTATCAAGTATAACTTTACTTTCTTCTCTAATATTAGAACTAGCTGATTCAAATAAAATATTATCTCTTAATTGAATAACTATTCCTTTTTCACTATCAATAACTTCCACTACTTCTTGTAAATCATTTTTACTTATAAAATCCTTAACATTATTATACATTTTTGCCTGAGGTGACATATTTCCCATTTCTTCTATATCATACTTTGTTTCTCCACCAATTAAAGGTACAGCTCCATTATATAAATCATATTCAAGAAGAGTATCTCCAGAATCTCCTGAAAACATTGCTGTAAAAGCACTAGATATACTTTTTGTTTTTTCACTATCTACAGTAGCTGTAGAATATAATAAAACGAAGAAAGTAAGTAAAAGCGTAACTGTATCTGCATAGGTTGCTAACCATTCATCACCTTTAAATTCTCCTCCAGAGGACTTCTTTTTTCTAGCCATTAAAGAACAACCCCTTTATCATTTTCAATGCTATTATTAAGGTATTCTAATTTTTCTTTTGGAGGTAAATAAGTAATAAGCTTTTCTTCAACTATTCTTGGATTTACTCCTGATTGAATAGCTAAAATTCCTTCAAGCATCATTTCTCTTTCTCCAACTTCTTTTTCACTTTTTTGCTTTAAGTTTGAAGCTACTGGTAAACAAAACATATTTGCTAATAATGATCCATAAAAAGTTGTAATTAATGCCTTACCCATACCAGATGCAATATTTGATACATCTGTTAGATTCGATAGCATCTGTATAAGTCCTATAAGAGTACCAAGCATACCAAAAGCTGGAGCATATGCTCCCCAAGATTGGTACATTCCATATCCTCTATTATGTCTAGATTCCATTTCACCAATTTCAAGTTCTAATATTTCTTTAATTGTTTCTGGCTCAATACCATCTACTACCATTTGTAGTCCTTTTTTTAGGAAAGGATCTTCCATTGTTGATATATCATCTTCAAGGGATAACAATCCTTCCCTTCTAGCCTTTTTAGATAAATCTGTGAATTCTATAATAATATCCTTTGAGGAAGACTTCTTTTCTTTAAAAGCTTCCCTAAAAAGCTTTGCCATACCCTTCATTTCTTCTAAATTATATGTAATTAGAAGAGCTGATATAGATCCACCAACTGTTATCATTATAGATGCTAAATCCACAAATATTTTTAGTTCACTGCCACTTAGCATACCAAAAAGCATTAACCCTATTCCTAGTGCTAGTCCAATGCCAGTTAAAACGTCTGACTTTTTCATAATATTGCCTCCTATTACAACTTATACGTTACAATTTTATTCTTATATCTTAAAACTAAATCTAAAACTTTTTCTACACTTTCAAGTACAATATACTTCTTTCCATTAGTTAGTGTTATTAACGTTTCTGGAACCTCATCTATTTTTTCAATATGATCTGCATTTAATATAAATTCCTTATTATTCATTCCCGTTACATTTATCATAAAATCACACCCTTTTTAATAATTTAAAATTAAGATTGAAATTTCTAAGAAATTTTTCAAAAGTAGCGTTATGGTCAAACCCAACACCTTTTTTAAAGCTTAAACTAAATTTTAATATGTAAATTATGTTATAAGGCTGTAAAAATAAATAGATATATCTTAATTATCATAACTATTTATTTTTACTTAGCCCAAAACTTAATTTTATATTATAAACTAATTATCTTTTTAGGTTTATAATATCTTGAAGAATTTCGTCTCCAGTTGTTATCATTTTACCAGCTGCTTGGAAAGCTCTACTTGCTACTATCATATCTGTAAATTGCTCTGCTAAATCTACATTTGACATTTCAAGCATTCCTTGAATAGTATCTCCATACCCCTTTGAGTTGTCATCATCAACAGTTCCAACTCCACTTTTAATTACAGCTGTTCCTGAGTTTACAGAAGAATTATAAAGGTTACCACCTGCTTTTGTTAAACCCTCTGAGTTTTTAAATGAAGCCATAGCAATTTGTCCAAGAGCTGCAACTCTACCATCTTCTAAAACTCCATTTATAATACCATTTGCATCTATTGTATAAGTTTTAATTCTAAGTTCTTGATTAGAACCTGGCATTCTAACTTTTTCAGGAATTTTTAGTGTTTTTAATGATCCATCATAGGATTTCAAATCTTTAGTTGCATCAACAAAAACTATAGATCCATCTCCATTTATACTTTCAACAGGCGTTCCTCCTATAGTTTCCCCTGAAACAACACTACTTTCATCTAACTTCATTAAGGTTCCTGGTATTGCATTTAAAGAAACCTTTTGGCTTATTCCTTTACTTGCTAATACTTTGTTAATTCCATCTGTTACATCCTTTGGTATCATTTTTCCTGATACAAAGTCTCCATTTATTGTAATAGTTTTTGTTTCTGTATCTATAGAAGCTTCTGTTAATGTTCCTTTAGAAATTGTTCCAACTACAAACTTATATCCATTTAATGAAGCACCTGGATCTAATACTAAATCAATACCTGCTACAGATATCTTATTAGTTGGAGCTTTTATAGCTGTACCCCCAGTTATCGTATCAGATGCAACATCTACTGTGAAACTTGATGAAACTGAACCTAATACTTTAACTTCTTGGTTTATACCTTCTTTTTTTATAGCAGCATTTATTGCGTCTTGAACCTCTGTAGCTGATAATTTAGCATAATTACCTTTAACTACTATTTCTTTTGGGTTTGCTACATTATTAAATGTAGCTGAAGCTGTTGCCGCCATAGGATCATTATCTGTTTTAATTATATAATCATTTAATCCACTTCCCGCACTAAACTGAACTGTAAGACCTGCTACCGTAACAGTGCCTGGTGCTGTAGCCTCAACTCCACCTAAAACAACTTCTGAGCCTAAGTTTGAATAATTAATAGCTTTTCCGCTTACTGAAATACTTTGGGATATTCCTGCTGAAGATAAAGCTTTATTTACTGCTGATTCAGCTTGAGCTGGCGTTAAAGTTCCTCCTGTTGAAAAGTCTCCATTTAATACTATTGTTTTTTCATTTTTATTTACATTAGCTGAAGTTACTGTATTTGGTCCTATAGCGCCTAAAACGACTTTATATCCGTTTAATTGAGATCCTGGTCCAAAG
>JARIDB010000062.1 GCA_029257045.1 Clostridium sp. | reverse complement strand
TAAGGATCCTCATGTATGGCTTAGCTTAAGTGATGCGCTAATAGAAGCTGAAAATATTAAAAACACATTAGTTGAAGTAGATATAGAAAACAAAGATTACTATGAAGAGAATTATAATAATCTAGTAAAAGAATTTACTTCTTTAAAGGATGAATATTTAGTTAAATTTAATAGTATTTCAAATAAGAAGTTTGTAACTGGACATGCGGCATTTGGATATCTTTGTAGAGATTTCGGACTTACTCAAAATAGCATAGCAGATGTATTTGGAGAGGGTGAATTAACTCTAAAAGATCTAGAAACATTAATAGAATATTCAAAAACTAATAATGTTAAAGTAATATTTAGTGAGTCAACAGCTAGTGAAAAGGAATCAGAAACCTTAGCAAAAGAAGTTGGTGCAAAGGTAGAAAAGATTTATACTTTAGAAACACAAGAAAATAATATGAGTTATATAGAAGGAATGAAATACAATCTTGAAACTATATATAATTCATTAAAATAGAAGAAGTAGCTTAGGCTACTTTTTTCTGTATTAAATACAAATTAATATGATAGAATATTAATAAATAAGTTGTGAAAGAGAAGTTTGTTCTACACCGGGGGTGAAAAGCATTTTAACGCTTGTTCAGCCCCCGTGTGGAGGTTATAGCTTCTCTTCGTATAAGTGAATTGTGAATTAAAAAAAGGGGTGTATAAATGAACATAGCTATGGAATTTTATGAGGAGAATATTAAAAAGTACGCAAAATTAGTAAAGAAGCTAGATGAGAAAGTAAAGGTTTTTTCTTTATTGAGATTAATTATTGTATTAGAAGCAGTTGGTATTGGTTATTACTTTTATAAAAAGGAAAATATATATTTAATTTTTGTAGCTACTATTTTAAATTTAATAGGTTTTATGATAGTGGCCTATTTTCATAATACTAATATTAATCAAAGAAATGAATTTAAAATTTATATTGATATTAATAAAAGAGGAATAGATAGGGTAAAAGGTAATTTTAAAAATGTTGAAGATAAAGGCGAAGAGTTTTTAAAAGATGATCATGGATTTATTAATGATTTAGATATCTTTGGAAGAAATTCTTTGTTCCAAATGATTAATTCAACTAAAACTAAGTTTGGAAGAAGTAAATTAGCTAAAATATTAAGCTTAGAGAAATTACCTGAAAGAAATAAAGTACAAGAAAGACAAGAAGCTATTAAAGAACTTGCTGAAAAGGCAGACTTTAGACAAAAGTTAGAGGTTAAATCTACTTTTAAGAAAAGTGGGATAAAAGAAATAGAAGATATATTAAAATGGAGCAAAGAGGATTTTAAATTTAATAAAAGTCTAATGATTATTCCATATATATTCATAGGATTTACTTTTATAATTATAACTTTAATTATTATTGGTAAGTTACAAATTAGTTATTTAATTTTAATGTGTTTAATAAATTATATAGTAGTTAAAATTAAATCAAAAGAATTAAGATATGAGATGGATTTATTCGAAGAACATAAGAAAGATATAGAAGCATATAAAAATATATTAGAATTATTAGATAAAGAAGAATTTAATTCAAAATATCTTAAGGACAAAAAGAATAGTCTTAAAAATAAAGATAATAAAAGCGCTTATGAAGAAATGAAAAAGCTTAATAAATTAATAGACTGGATAGGGGATAGTAAAGCTAATGCTTACTATTTAATAATTAATGTAATTTTATTAATGGATTTATTTATTTTGAAGAATATAGAAAATTGGAAAAAGGAAAATGGAAAGTACTTAGAAGAATGGCTAAATACAATGGGAGAATTTGAAGCCTTAGGAAGTATTTCTAATTTAGATTTTGATTTTGAAAACTGGAGTTATCCAGAAATAACAGATGAAGATATTATAGAAGGAAATAATATTGGGCATCCTATGATATCTACTAAAGCTGTAGTTAACAGTTTTGATATTAGTGGAAAGCATAAGGTTGCTTTGATAACAGGTTCTAATATGTCCGGTAAAAGTACTTTTTTAAGGACCGTTGGATTAAATTTAGTTTTAAGTTATATTGGAGCACCAACTTTTAGTAAAAGTTTTAAATGTGGAATTTTTAATATCTATACTTGCATGAGAACTAAAGATAATTTAGAAGAAAGTATATCATCTTTCTATGCTGAGATATTAAGAATAAAGATATTAATAGAAGCTGCAAAAAATGGAGAGAAAGTTTTTTTCTTACTAGATGAAATATTTAAAGGAACAAATTCAAAAGATAGGCATGATGGTGCTATAGTTTTAATAAATCAGCTTGTTAATAACAAGGCATTAGGTATGGTCTCAACTCATGATTTAGAACTTTGTGATTTAGAAAAGACTAAAGACTGGATTAGAAATTATAATTTTCAAGAATACTATGAAAATAATAATATTAAATTTGACTACAAACTTAGAGAAGGAAGAAGTAAAACTCAAAATGCTATACATCTAATGAAACTTGCAGGGATAGACTTTTAGTGAGTAGTTAGTAGTGATTATAGATTAGTGATTAGTGATTAGTGATTATCGAGTAGTGAGTAGTAGGTAGTGAGTATTATTTAGTGATTAAAAGTTAGAGGATAGTGAGTATTAATTTTTAAGTTTAGATATTAAACATTTATAAATTTACAAAAAATAGTGAAAGTTCTATTTAAAAATGTAATAATATACCTAAGACAATTAATTGCTGGAGGTATAGAGATGTCTTTTATTATAATTGATTTAGAATTTAATAACTTGGAAGGTATAACTAAGTTTTTCCCGGATATATTTGAAAAAAATAGTAAGATTATAGATTTAGATCTAGATAATGAAATAATAGAAATAGGTGCAGTAAAGTTAGATAATTACATGAAGGTAATAGAGGAACTTAAGGTTTATATAAAGCCATCTGTTATACCTATTTTAAATCCTAAGATATCTGAAATTACTAATATAAAGGAAGTAGACTTAGAAGATGGAGCTTCTTTTAAAGAAGGGATGGATAGATTATCTAATCTTATAGAAGAAGGGGATATAATATGTTCCTGGGCTAAAGATGATATTATAGAAATAATAAATAATGCTAATTATCATAATTACGATAATATAAAATGGCTTAAAAATTATTTGGATTTACAAGAATATTCAACAAATATATTAGGGAAGAAGAAATCATTAAGCCTTAAAAGTGCTTTGGAAGAACTTAGAATAAAGGTAGATAATACAAAACTTCATGATGCACTAAATGATGCTATATATACTGGAGAAGTATTTAAACGAATATATAATTCAAGGGCTATAAAAAATTATATAATAAAAGATATTTATAATATGCCAGCTCTTATTATTAAAAACTTACAAGAGTTTAACCTTGATACAAATAAGGTTAAAGAGTTATGCCCTAAATGCTTAGTAAATTTAGATATAGAATATGAAATGAAGCCTATTAAGTGGAGGTTTTTATCCTTGGGTAGTTGCCCTAGATGCAGAAATAAAGTAATTACTGAAGTCTTAATAAAGAAAACATTTAGCGATGAAGAGGTTTATAAAGAAACTTCTATTATAGTAGATGAAGTTAAATATATTAACTATACCTATAAAATGAAAAAATAAGCTAATATTAACAATGCATTAAAAATGAGAAAATATTAAACAATTACATTAGAAATGTGATAAAATATATATGGTAAGTTTTAAATTTAATAAGGCATATGAAAAGAAATAAGAAGCCAAAGATTCGAAGCATATTTGTCACGAGGCGAGGAGATGGAATCCAGTCATAGTGGGGCTATGGCTTGATTCTGACGACGAAGAATTCGTGGTAAATAGGCAAGAATACTGGTTTATTATTTATTTGATTATGCCTAAATGTAGGAAAGGGATAAAATATGAATATAGCATTTTTCTTAACACCTAAAAATGAAGTTATATATGAATACTTTGATGCCACAATGAGACAGGTAATAGAGAAAATGGAACATCACGGTTATACAGCTATTCCCCTTATAGACAAAGAAGGAAAGTATGTTGGATCATTAACTGAAGGGGACCTACTTTGGAAACTTAAAAATACGCCAGATTTAAATTTTAAAAATACAGAAAATGTTAGAATCACAGATATACCAAGAAAAAGAAAACATAAAAGTGTTTCAATAAATGCAGATGTAGAAAGCTTAATTTCTCTAGCTATTACTCAAAATTTTGTTCCTGTAGTAGATGATAATGGAACATTTATAGGAATAATTAAAAGAAGTGATATTATAAATTATTGCTATGAAACTATAAAGAAAAATAAAATAATATAAAAATAATATAAAAAGGAGGAAAAGCCATGATAATCGTTATTTCTCCTGCAAAGACTTTAGACCTTGAAAAGAATTATGATAATTTGCCAATGAGTAAGCCAAGATTTTTAGAAAAATCAAAGGAAATAATGAAAGAACTAGTTAAATATGATGTTAATGAACTTGAAAAGTTAATGAAAATTAGCATTAAGTTAGCTAAGTTAAATAAAGAAAGAAATGAAAATTGGACAACATCTATTAAAGGATCTAAACAAGCATTGACAACTTTTAAGGGTGAAGTGTATAGGGGAATGGATGTAGGAAGTCTTTCTGATTCAGAACTTTTTTATGCAAATGACCATTTAAGAATATTATCAGGACTTTATGGAGCATTAAGACCTTTTGATGGAATAAATCAATATAGATTAGAAATGGGCATAAAGCTTAAGCTTGGTGATAATAGAAATCTATATGAATTTTGGGATAATATAATTGTGAATAGTTTAATAGAAGATTTTAAGAAAGATAAGAGCAAGGTTTTAGTGAATTTAGCATCAAAAGAATATTTTAAGTCTATTGAAGGAATAACAAAGTCAGAAGATATTAAAGTTATAACACCAATCTTTAAAGAACTTAGAGGAGATAGGTATAAAATAATAACAATGAGTGCTAAAAATGCTAGAGGCCTTATGAGTAGATATATAATACAAAATCAAATTGATGATATAGAAAAGTTGAAAAAATTTAATTTAGATGGATACGAATTTAATGAAGATATATCAACGGATTCAGAAATAGTTTTTACAAGAGAATAAAAATATATTCATAATTTTAAGGAGTGAAGAAAATGGAAAATCAAAACATAGAAGAAACAATGAGTGATTTTTTAAAAGACTTTGATGTTAAAAGAATAAGCACAGGAGACCTATTAGATGGAGTAGTTATTGAAGTTAACGATAAAGAAGTTATGGTTAACATAAATTGCCCTTTTGATGGAATTATATCAAAGGAAGATTTAACGCCTAGTGGTGAAAATCCTATGGATATTATTAAAGTAGGAGATGAAATAAAGGTTTATGTAGTGACACCTCATGATGGAGAAGGCTATGTTAAACTTTCAAGAAATAGGGCATTAGAAATTGTTGAAAGAGAAGAATTAAAAGAAGCTTTCAAAAATGAAAATACAGTTAATGTTATGGTGAAAGAAGAAGTCAAAGGCGGATTAGTTGCACAATTTGGTAACATAAGAGTATTTATTCCAGCGTCATTAGCTTCAAGAGAAAGAATCGAACTAAAAACTTTAATTGGAAAAGAATTAGAAGTTAAAATTACAGAATTAAACTTTAGAGAAAAAAGAGTTATAGGTTCAAGAAGAGTATTAGAAGATGCTATTTATGAAGAAAATAAAAAGGAAATTTGGAAAACTGTAAAAGAAGGAGAAAAAAGAACTGGAGAAGTTAAAAAAATAATAAAAGTCGGTGCAATAGTTGATATTGGCGGAGTTACTGGATTAATCCATATTAATAATTTAGCTTGGGGAAAAGTTAATAGAGTTGAAGATGTAGTTAATGTTGGAGATAAAGTAGAAGTATTTGTTGGAGAAGTAGATGCTAAGAATGAAAGAGTATCTTTAATATTAAAAGATGTTAACAATGACCCTTGGGTTACAGACGCATCTAAATTAAAAATGGGAGATATTGTAGAAGCTACAGTAGTTAAGTTTATGAACTTTGGTGCTTTCGTAGAATTATTCCCAGGTGTAGAAGGGTTAGTTCATATTAGTGAAATATCAGATGAACATATAGCTAAGCCATCAGACGTCTTAAGTATAGGTCAAAAAGTTAAAGTTAAAGTTTTAGATGTTAATAAAGAAAACAAGAGAATAGCTTTAACAATTAAAGATGCCGAAGAAAGATCAAAAGAATTTATGAATTATAATGATTCAGATGAAGGAGTTTCTCTAGGAGATTTATTTAAAGGACTTTTTGATAAATAATATAAATTAATATAAGAACCTATATAACCGTAATTTATACTTAGTTATATAGGTTCTTTAATATTTTGCTGATAGTACTAAATCTTGTCTACTTTAAGCATATTAGTTCCACCAGTTTCTGCATTAGGAATTCCAGAAACTATAACTATATCATCATCCTTTTTTGCAAATGATAGATTAGTTGCAACTTTTTTGGATTCGATTATTATTTCGTCTGTTGTATTAAAAGTATCACATTTAAGTGGAAATAATCCAAAATTTAAGTTTAAGCCTCTCATAATTTCAACATGAGGGGTAATAGCTATAATAGGGCACTTAGGTCTATACTTTGAAATAAGCTTTGCAGTAGTTCCACTCTTAGTTGCAGCTACAATTACCTTTGCACCTAGAAGGTTAGATGTTCTACAAGCAGAATAACTTATAGCTTCAGAAAAGGAAGTTAAAGCAGGTTCCTTTAATCTTTTATTTAAGTAAATATAATCTAAGTTAGCTTCAGTTTCCATAGCTATTTTAGACATAGTTTTAGCAGCTTCAATTGGAAAAAGTCCACTAGCACTTTCGCCACTTAACATAATAGCATCGGTTCCATCAAAGATAGCATTTGAAATATCACAAGCTTCAGCCCTTGTAGGAATAGAATTCCTTATCATAGAATCAAGCATTTGAGTTGCAGTTATAACTATCTTTCCTGCTTCATTACATTTTCTTATTATATTCTTTTGAATTATAGGAACCTTTTCAATAGGAATTTCAACTCCCATATCACCTCTAGCAACCATAATCCCATCAGAAACTTCTAATATTGAATCAATATTTTCAACACCTTCCTGATTCTCTATCTTTGCTATTATTTGAATATACTTACCATTATTTTTATCTAGAATTTTTCTAACATCCAAAATATCAGAAGCTTTTCTTATAAAGGAAGCAGCTATAAAATCTACATTATTTTCACAACCAAACTTTAAATCTATTTTATCCTTTTCGGTAATAGAAGGAAGATGGATTTTAACATTAGGAACATTAACACCTTTATTATTTTTTATTAAACCACCAATAGTAACTATACAGTGAATATCTTTATCTATAATATTTTCAATTCTAAACCTTAATAAACCATCATCAACTAAAATATCTCCACCTATATGGACATCCATATAAAGTTCCTTATAAGATAAGGAGCACCTTTTATTATTTCCTAGTATTTCATCACCACAGGAAAAAATAAACTTATCACCTTGAAAAAGTTCTACACCATCATTTATAAACTTATGAGTTCTAATTTTAGGGCCTTTTATATCTAGTATAATAGCAGTAGGGGTATTTAAATCTGTTCTCACCTTCTTTATAAGATCTATTTTTTCTTTGTGAGTTTCATGATCACCATGAGAAAAGTTGAGTCTTGCAGCACTCATTCCAATCTTTATAAATTTTCTTATAATATCTTCATTGTCACTTGCAGGACCTATGGTAAAAATCATTTTTGTTTTTTGCATATTATCACCTCATATGAATAAATTTAGAGAATATTCTGAAAATATTTAATAAAAAATAGAATTTAAGTGTAATATAGATTATGATATACTTAAATCTATAATAAGTTTAACACAAATTCATTAAAAGGGAGAAGATAATATGAATATTTTACAAAATTTAGAACCTAAAAATGTTTTTAGATATTTTGAAGAAATTTCTCAAATACCAAGATCATCAGGTAATGAAAAGCAAATTAGTGATTACTTAGTAAATGTTGCTAAAGGTCTTAATTTAGAAGTAATACAAGATGAGGCTCTTAACGTTATAATAAAGAAGCCAGGAACAAAAGGGTATGAAAATTCTCCTATAGTTATAATTCAAGGTCATATGGATATGGTTTGTGAAAAAAACAAAGGTACAGATCATGATTTTTCAAAAGATCCAATAAAATTAAGAATTATAGAAGATATGATATATGCAACAGATACAACACTTGGAGCAGATAATGGTATAGCAGTAGCTTATGCTTTAGCGTTATTAGATTCAACAGATATACCTCACCCACCTCTTGAAATATTAATAACAACTGACGAAGAAACAGGAATGTCAGGAGCTATGGCAGTTTCAAAGGAACATATTAACGGGAAAATATTAATAAATATAGATAATGAAGAAGAGGGAGACCTTTTAGTTAGTTGTGCAGGTGGAGTTAGAAGTAAATTTAACTTACAAGCTGAAATAGAAACTCTAGATGAGTTAAATAAACTGGTAGAAGTATCAATAAGAGGCCTAAAAGGTGGCCACTCAGGAATGGGAATTATAAAAGAAAGAGGAAATTCCAATAAATTAATAGGAAGAGTTTTAAAAGACTTATTAAATGAAGTTGATTTTAGAATGATTTCATTAAATGGTGGGTCTAAGGATAATGCAATTCCAAGAGAATCAGATGCAATAATTGCAATAAGAGATGAGGATTTAGAACTAGTAAAAGAAACTTTAGCAAAGTGGCAAGAAATATTCTTGCATGAATTAAGAGTTCAAGATCCAGATATTAAGATATTATTAAATGAAGAAGTAGAACAAGTAGAAGAAGGATTTACAAAGGAATCAACTGAGAAAGCAATTAATTTATTAGTATTAATTCCAAATGGGATAAGAACTAAAAGTTTTGAAATAGAAAATTTAGTTCAAAGTTCATCAAACCTTGGAGTTGTAAAAACTATAAACAATAAGGTTAAATATGATAGTGCTGTAAGAAGTTCTATAAAAACATTAAAAAACCAATTAATAGAAGAAAGTAGAGCTATTTCAGAAATAATTGGTTGTGACTTTAGAACTGTTGCAGACTATCCAGAGTGGGAATTTAATCCAGAGTCAAAAGTTAGAGAATTATTTAAAGATGTTTATAAGAGGATGTATGGAAAAGAAGCTAATATAGTAGCTATTCATGCAGGAGTTGAATGTGGGCTTTTAAGTAGAAACTTAGGTGGATTAGATATGATAAGCTTTGGTCCTGATATGTACGATGTTCATACACCACAAGAGCATCTAAATATAAAGTCTGTTAGTAACATGTGGGATTTCTTAAAAGAAATATTAAAAGAATTAAAATAGTTCAAAAAAGAAGTTATTTCAAATATAGATTTGAAATAACTTCTTTTTTAATTTAAAATGCCAAATTTAAAATGTAAAATGAAGGTTGAAATTCTTACAGAATTTCTTGAAAAACTTCTAAAATATGCACAGCGTATTTCATTCATCAATTCTAAATTTAAAATTTTAAATTTAAAATTAAAGTTACATAATGAATAAAGTTAGGTATTAAGGAATAGATATAATAAAAAGGGTTTAGGAGGAGAAAATGAGATATACAAAATACAATCATAAAAGAAAAAAAGAAAGTTCTAAATTTTTATTATCATTAATACTTACAACAACCTTAGCTTTAGCACTAGGAGGTATTTCCGCAAAGATAATATTAAAAGTAATGCCAAGCAAGATAAATATTGAAACAGAGCTAATAGAAAAAACTAATTCTGAAATTACAGATAATAAGATTCAAAATTTTGTTGATATATATTATATTCAATGTGGATACTTTTCAAAAGAGGAAAGTGCTAAAGAGATACTAGGAAAATTAAACAGTAAATTTAATGGATTTATCATAAAGGATGAAATGGAAAAGTATAGGGTTATAGCAGGAGTTGCTAAGGGCGAAGATGCTAAAGAATTAACTGAAAAATTAAGCGAAAGTTTTATAGATAATGCAAAGATAGGAATTAAGCTAGATAAAAATAATAAGATAGAAGGACAAATATTAGTTATTATAGATGGAATTTTAGAAATAACTAAATCAATAGAAGATGAAGAAGTTAAAAATATAAATACAAAAGATTTTAAAGCATGGATGAACAACTTAGATAAAATAGAAGAAGGAGAAAAGTCCGAAATATTAAAAGATTTGAAAAAACATGTAGAAGAAATGCCTGAAGAAATAAACAATGAAAATGCTATAAAAGAAATAGAATATATATATTTTATTATTAAAAGAGTGGGTTAAACCATTTGTTTATTATTACCAGAAATATTACAAAATAATAAAAATTAGACAAAGGAAGGCAAAGCTACTTGTTAGAAATCTTATATAATGATAAACTATATAAGATTAATAATAGTAGCTTTATCTATCTTTACAAGGGTTTTATAAGAAAAAATCTAAAGAAAATAAAAACTTTATTAATTAAAAAATAAAAGTTTATACAAGTAGGATGTGATAGGATTGAAGTATATTTTAGCCTCAGGATCCGAGAGAAGACAGGAATTATTACATAGAATTGTAGAAGAATTCCATACGATAGTTAGCGACTTTGATGAAAGTCAAATTTTATTTCAAAATGATGTAGCTGAATTTGTAAAAAGTTTAGCAAGAGGCAAAGCTTTAAGTGTTAAAGCAAATATAGAAGAACCATCTATTATAATAGGTGGAGATACTGTTGTATTCTTTGAAAATGAAATTTTAGGGAAACCTAAAAGTGAAGAAGATGCTTTTAATATGCTTAAAAAGCTTAGTGGAAAAACTCATAAGGTTTATTCAGGTGTTGTAGTAATAAACACTGAAAATAATAAAATAGAGGAAGAAGCCATTTATACTGAAGTTAAATTTTCAGAATTAAATGATGAAGAAATAATAGCTTACATAAAAACTAAAGAGCCTATGGATAAAGCAGGTGCTTATGGAATTCAAGGATATGGTGGAGTTTTTGTAGAAGAAATAAGTGGATGTTACTATAATGTAGTAGGGCTTCCGTTAAATCTACTAAATAAAATGATTAATAAGGTTAAATAACCTATAAAAGGGGTATATTTCTAATAGTATAATTATTATTTTAAGGAGAAATTATGAATAATAATATTAAAGTTATGGATATACCAAAAGAAGAAAGGCCTATAGAAAAGTTACTTCTAAATGGACCTGAAATTTTAAGTAATGCTGAATTATTAGCAGTTATACTTAGAACGGGTACAAAAGGAGAAAATGTAGTTTCATTAAGCACAAAACTTCTTAGTGAATTTGAAGGACTAAATGGACTATTAGATGCTGGAATTGCTGAAATATCAAATATAAAAGGTATTAAAAATATTAAAGCAAGTCAAATTTTAGCTATGGGAGAGCTTTTTAGAAGGTTTAATACACTAAGGCTATTAAATAGTAATAGAAAAATTACATCTCCAAAGGATATAGTAGTAATGTTATCTAATGAGATGGATAATTTAAAACAAGAAGTATTAAAGTTAATAATGCTAGATACAAAAAATAATATCATAGGTATTAAAGACGTATTTAAAGGAAGTTTAAATACATCAATAGTACATCCAAGAGAAATATTTAATGAAGCTATTAAAAAAAATAGTGCTAGTATTATAGTTTGTCACAATCATCCTTCAGGTGATCCAACTCCAAGCAAAGAAGACATAAACATTACTATTAGATTAAAAGAAGGAAGTCAAATACTAGGTATTGATTTATTAGATCATATTATAATAGGAAAGAATAAATTTGTTAGTTTGAAAGAAAAAGGAATATTATAGACGCGGAAGGGGAATTCATATGGGATTTTTCAGTAGTAATAAAGATATGGGAATAGATTTAGGAACAGCAAATACACTTGTGTATGTTAAAGGTAAGGGGATTGTACTAAGTGAACCTTCAGTAGTTGCAATAAATAGTGTAACTAGAAAAACACTAGCTATTGGGGCAGAGGCTAAACTTATGATAGGAAGAACACCAGGAAACATTATTGCAATTAGACCATTAAAAGATGGAGTTATTGCAGATTTTGATGTAGCACAAACAATGCTTAAAGAATTAATAGAGAAAGTAACTAAAAAAAGTGCTTTTACAAGTCCAAGAATAATAGTTTGCTATCCTTCAGGAGTAACAGAAGTAGAAAGAAGAGCTATAGAAGACACAGCTAAATTTGCTGGTGCAAGAGAAGTTGTTTTAATGGAAGAACCAATGGCAGCAGCAATAGGAGCAGGACTTCCAGTTGGAGAACCTACAGGTAGCATGATAGTTGATATCGGTGGTGGTACTACAGAAGTAGCTATTATATCTTTAGGTGGAATAGTTACAAGCAAATCTCTTAGAGTTGCTGGTAATGAATTAGACCAAGCAATTATGGCTTACATAAAGAAGGAATTCAACTTAATGATAGGTGAAAGAACATCAGAACAAATTAAAGTAGAATTAGGATCAGCTTATAAAATTGATGATGAAGAAATAACAATGAACATAAAAGGTAGAGATATTATAACAGGTCTTCCTAAAACTGTTACAGTTTCAGAAGATCAAATAAGAGAATCTTTAAAAGAACCTGTTTATGCTATTATTGAATCAATAAAAACCACTTTAGAGAAAACACCACCAGAACTTGCGGCAGATATCATGGATCAAGGGATAATGCTTGCAGGTGGAGGAGCCTTCTTAAAAGGATTAGATGTATTAATAAATAAAGAAACAAATATGCCTGTTCATATAGCGGAATCACCACTTGATTGTGTTGTTTTAGGAACTGGTAAAGCATTAGATAACTTTGATGCTTTAAGTAAAGCACAAAGAGGGCAGTAATGAAGTTACTAAAGAATAAACTGGCAGCAACTATATTAGTGCTGTCAGTTACATTTTTAGGAGTAATTATTTTTACTATTAATAATGAAGAAAAGAGTGCTGTTTCAAGTGGTGCAGCTGTTGCAATTAATCCTTTGCAACAAGTTTTCTATAATTTAAATAATAGTTTGAAAAATACAGTAGATTATTTTTTGAATTTTTCGAAAGTAAAAGAAGAAAATAATATATTAACTAAGGAAAATGTTAACTTAAAAAATCAATTATTAGAATATGAAAAATTAAAAGAAGAAAATGATAGATTAAGAGAAGTTTTAAATTATAAAAATTCAAAAAATAACTATGATTACTTAGGTACAGAAATTATAGGTTATAGTGGGGAAAGCTTTTTAAAGGGATATATAGTAGATAAAGGTGAAAATGACGGAATTAAAAAGAATATGATAGTAATTTCAAATTTAGGGTTAGTAGGTCAAGTAACTAGTGTTGGAAGCAACTGGGCGATTGTTCAAAGTTTAATAAATGAAAACATAGCTGTTTCAGTTATGATAAGTGACACTAGGGAAACTACTGGAATTTTAAAAGGATATACAACGCATAGCAATGAAAATCTTACTAAGATTACAAATCTTTCGATTGATTCTAAAATTAAAGAAGGAGATGTTGTATTAACATCAGGCCTTGGACAAATTTATCCAAAGGAAATAAGAATTGGTGAAGTGGTTTCAGTTGAAACAGATGAACTTAAGGTTATGAAAACAGCTATAGTTAAGCCTTATGTAGATTTTACTAAATTAGAAGAATTGTTTATTGTTATTCCAAAGGAAACAAGAGAAGTAAAATATGATAATTAGAGGGTAGATTATGAAAAAGTGGATGTTAGTATTAATTTCAATTATATTATTAATTTTAGATAAATCCTTTATGCCATTTTTAGCAATAAAGGATGCCTATCCAAGCCTTCTATTTATATTTGCAATTGCTTATTCTATAATAAACGGGAAAAAAGAAGCAGTAATTATAGGGGTTTTATCAGGAGCACTTCAAGATATATTTTTCTATAGTGGATTTGGGATAAATTCTTTAATAAATATGCTATTATGCGTAGTAGCTGCAATAATAGGCGAAAATATTTATAAAGAAAAGAGATTAATACCTGTAATTACAGCTATTATCTTATATTTAATAAAAATATTTGCAATAGGACTAATATTTAACTTATTAGATATTAAAATAGATATTAAGATTGGAGTATTAACTGCTTTATACAGTACAATAATAATGTTTTTATCATATAAACCAATATATAAATTATATGATAACGACTATAAAAAGAGTAATTGGAGGATTAGATGATAGTAAATAAACCTAAAAAGAAAAAGAAGATTTCAAGATATACTGTTTTAACAATTATCATGGTAATCCTATTTTCTGTGATAACTTTAAAGTTATTGTATATTCAAGTATATAAGCATGTAGATTATAAAGAAAAAGCAGATATAAGTTCTACAAGATTCATATCACAAAAGGCACCTAGAGGTAAAATATATGATAGTGATGGAAATGTATTAGCAACTAATATACAAACTTATACATTAACTTATACAAAGCCTGGTGAAGGAGATACAAATTTCTATGAGACTATGGATAAAACCTTTAATATCTTAACTGAAAATGGAGAGATTGTTAAAGATGATTTATTACTTAAGATAGATAATAGTGGAAAGTTTTATTTTGACTTTAAGAATTATGATGTAGATACTAAAAAGATATTAGAAATAAGGTTTAAAAGAGATAGAGGGCTAAACGAAGATATTGAAAAAAAAGAGTTTAAAGATGTAAAATCAGATTTAACAGATGAACAAATAGAACAAGTAGATAAGAGGTTAGTGGAAATATCACCAGAAGAAACCTTTTACGAATTAGTTAAACTTTACGGGCTACAAGAAGTTATAAATAAAAAACCGGTTAAAGAAGATGGAGAAACAGATAAAGACTATAATATAAGATTAAAAGCTTATGATAAAAAGATGGAGGAATATATAGATAAAACAGGTAAGGAAATATTAGATGAATTAATTGTAAGTGGATGCACACTTAAACAAGTTAGAAATTATATAGTAGTAAAAGATGCAATAAATATGCAAAGCTATAAAGGGTATAGATCTGTTACAATTGCATCAAATATTAAAAAAGATACTGCTTTTATAATATATCAAAAATCAAATGATTTACCAGGAATTGATGTAAGCATAGAGCCTATAAGATTTTATCCTTACAATAATGTAGCCTCTGGATCTTTAGGATATTTATCGCCAATAGATAGCTCAAAAGAAAAGAATTATGAACTTAGAGGTTATGATGTTTCTAGTGATTTAATAGGAGTTGCTGGTATAGAGTCAGCCTTTGAAGATCAATTAAAAGGTACTAAGGGTGGTACTACAGTTAAAGTAAATTCAAAAGGTAAAGTTACAGAAGAATTATTTAAATTAGATTCCTATCCAGGAAATAATGTTTACTTAACAATAGATAAAGATGTTCAATATGCTGCAGAAAAATCTATGAAAGATACAATGGAGAGAATAAAAGGTTTTGCCCCAAATGCAACTAGAGGGGCTGTAGTAGTAATAGAAGTAAAAACTGGGAGAATAATATCAATGGTTAGTTACCCGGATTACGACCCTAATATTTTTTCGATACCAGGAAGATTGACAGATGAACAATATCAAAATTACTTTGCTCCAGATATAGATGCTTTTGCAAAGGAATATATGCAAAGAACAGGAGCAACTGGAAGTGTAGATAATTTATTTCCTATAGATGAAGATACAGGAAAGAGGAAAGATGGTATAGATGTATATCCAAAAAACTTCTTTAATTATGCAACACAAGGACTTTTACCTCCAGGTTCAACTTTTAAGCCTCTTACGGCTGTAGCAGCTTTAATGGAAGGCGTAGTAACTGTGGGAGAATCTTTAAGTGATACCAGTGGTACATGGTCTAAAGAAGATTTACCAGGAATGGTTCTTAAAAACTTCCAAGGAGTTGCAAATGGTAGTACAGATTTAAGACTAGCATTACAAGTTTCATCTAACTTTTACTTCTATGAAATGGGGTATAGGTTATGGAAAGCTAATGGTGGAAAAGTAAATGGAGGGAATTTAGAAACTTTAGATACTTTAGCACATTATGCATGGAAATTTGGACTTGGATTAGATCCAAATACAGAAGAAGGTCAAAATATATCTAATATGACTACAGGAATTCAAGTCCAAGAAAATTTTGGGCAAGTATATAACTTTAATTCATGGAAAAATCAAATTGTTGATACACCAATGTATGAGATAGTTGAGGCTTTAAAAAAAGGAAGCTATTGGGAAAATAGCTTTATACCTCTAAATATTGAAGACAATGTAGAGGATTTGGATGAATTAAAGGAAGCTAAAACAAGTTTGAAATCAGAAATGAAAGGTGTTTTATCGAAAGTAGGAACTGCTGAAGAGGTTTCAAATACAACAGAATTTTCAGAAGAATTATTACCTTATATAAAAAAAGTAATGGAATTATCTGATGAATATAAAAATAACGTTAAAGCGGCATCAGCAAGAAGAAATGTAGATATTGATGAAGAAGCGGGCGTAATAGGTGATGCAATTGCTTATTATATTATTAATAACATTACTGTTCAAATTAAAACTCCAGGTCAAATAATATCTAGTGCAATTGGTCAAGGTATGAATAACTTTACCCCACTTCAAATTGCAAATTATGTTGCAACCTTAGCAAGTGGTGGAACAAGACATAAATTAACACTAGTAGATAAAATAACATCTCCAACAGGTGAGATTATTAAAGAATATAATCCAGAAGTTGTTGATCAATTAGATATTCCAACAGAATACATGCAAGCGATAAAAGATGGTATGTATAGAGTTAATTCAAGTCCGGCTAATGGTGTAGCTTATCAATCCTTTGGTAATTTTCCAATTAAGGTTGGGGGAAAAACTGGAACGGCTGACTTTAGCACAGATGAACAATATGTAATCCAAGGAAGAAAAGCCTATGGTAATTATATAAGTATGGCACCTCTTGATGATCCGGAAGTTGCTATATTCTCTACAATATATGATGGTAGCAGAGGTAGTGAAGGAGCAACTATTCATAAAGCAATATATGAAGCTTACTTTAAAGAGCGATTACTAGAAATGGATCCAAGTTATGCTTCTAAATCTGAATCATTTAGAAAATATATAATGGATTCTCCTCTTAAGGATAATAAAAATGATAGTATAAAACTAGAGGAAGCTACACCAATAAAAACAGAGATAACAACACCATAAAAATAGAGATGCTATTTAGTATCTCTATTTTTTAGATTTTAAAATACAAATATTGTTAAAATTTCATTGAATATGTATAATATTTTTTATTTTACCATAAAATATGCAAATTAATGTTGTTAAATGATATAATATAAAGGTATAATTGAAGATAGAAAAATATTAACAATGATAAAAGTATTATTGGTGGAGGGTGGCCAATGAAGGAAGATAGAATTCAAATTAAAGGAACTAAAGAAGGTATCAATGCGAAAATTGATATGGAAAGATTTAAAGACTTTAATGAGATGTTAGAATCCTTATTAGAAAAACTAATAGTGGGAAAAAGTTTCTATAAAGGGGCATCTCTTAACATAATAACAAATCTTAAAAACATAGATCAAGTTCAAATTGATAAGCTAAAAGATATATTATTTGAGAAAATTCAAATTAAGGATTGTAATTTTACTGAACCTAAGATAGAAGAAAAAGAAAATAAAGCTTTTAATGGGGTTTACGAAGGAAAAACAAAATTTATAAAGAAAACTATAAGAGGTGGACAATTGATTAATTACTTTGGAAACATAGTAATAATAGGTGATATAAATAATGGAGCAGAAGTTTATGCTGGAGGAAACATAGTTGTTTTAGGAACAATAAAAGGTCAAGTCCATGCAGGTGTTGGAGGAAATAGAAAGTCTATAATATCAGCTTTTAATCTTCAACCAGAAATACTACAAATTGCAGATATTAAGACTATAGCACCAGAGGATGGTATATCACCACAATATCCAGAAATAGCAAGAATTAAAGGGGAAACAATAGTGGTAGAGCCTTATTTACCAAAGAAATATATATAACGTTGGAGGGAGAAAATAATGGGAATTTCTATAGTAATTACTTCGGGTAAGGGTGGAGTTGGTAAAACAACAACAACAGCAAATATAGGAACAGCTTTAGCTGGATTAAATAAAAGAGTAGTAGTTGTAGATGGAGATACAGGTCTTAGAAACTTAGATGTTTTAATGGGACTTGAAAATAGAATAGTTTATACAATAACTGATGTATTAGAAAATAGATGTAGGTTAAAACAAGCTTTAATAAAGGATAAAAGATATTCAAATCTTTGCCTTTTACCAACAGCTCAAACTAAGGATAAAGATGATATAAGACCACAAGATATGCTTGGCTTAATAAATCAATTAAAAGAAGATTTTGATTATGTTTTAATTGATTGCCCAGCTGGTATAGAACAAGGTTTTGAAAATTCTGTTATAGGTGCTGATAGAGCAGTGGTTGTAGTTAATCCAGAAATAACATCTGTACGAGATGCTGATAGAGTTATTGGAAAATTAGATGCTAAAGGCCTAGAAGACCATGCAGTTATAGTTAATAGATTAAATTATGAAATGGCTCAAAGAGGAGATATGCTTGATGTTTCAGATATAATAGAAACATTATCTATAGAATTACTTGGAGTTGTTCCAGATGATAAATACATTACAGTTTCAACTAATAAAGGCGAACCAATAGTTTTAGATGAGAAGTCAATATCAGGACAAGCATTCAAAAATATAGCTAGACGATTAAATGGTGAAGAAGTACCGTTACTTGATTTAAGAACAGGCGGAGACGGATTTTTTGCAGCATTTAAAAAGTTATTTAAGCGTTAAAAGGGGGATTATGAGAGGTGGAATTTTTTAAGAAGTTTTCAAATAGACCAACACCTAAAGAGGTGGCAAAAGATAGATTAAAATTAATACTTATTCATGATAGAGGTGATTTACCTCAAGAAACCCTTGAAAAGATTAGAATGGAAATCCTTGAAGTAATATCTAAATACATAGAAATAGATGCAGAAGACGTTGAAATTGCAGTAAGTAAATCTGAAAAAATAGAAGGGAATACTAGCCCAGCTTTAATTGCTAATATTCCAATTAAAAATATTAAATAGAGATTAATATGTAATTGACATTATTATAAATAAATATGCTACATGAATCGATAGCTTTGTAAAGAAGTACTAGGTTCAGAATAGCTACTAGACCAAGGGTTTTGGTTAACTCGCGTCGCTCAGACAAACCAACAACTCTAAGGGCTAGTAGCTATTTTTTTAACTGAGAACCTAAATCTTTGATTTAGTTATTCGAAGTTACTCATACGAATGAATATGAGTGGAAGCTTCCTTAAAGGACTTCTAATTACTCTCTATATATTCATTACATAGATGTTATTTATCTTTACTAATTTACATATTAAATTGAGGGGGGGAGGTTAGAATTAAGGAAAAAATTAATCTAAGCTTATTTTTGTTTAATTAATTATTTATTAAATTTACTTTATTAGACAAAATGTTATAGAGAAAGATTTCAAAATTAGATATAATATATGTTAGGTTAAAAAGTGGAGGTGATTATGTTGTCCAGATTTAAAATGGATTTTAGACAAGTTAAGAATATAGATAAACCTATTTTATTTTCATTAATAACTTTAATGATATTTGGAATAATAAATATTTATTTAGCTAGTGCAGCAGAATTTGGTACTTTATTTTTAATAAGACAATCTGCTTGGTTTGTTTTATCATTAGTAGTTTTATATTTTGTTCTATCAATAGATTATTCTATACTAAAGGTTTACACACCGATTTTATATTGGGTATCAATAATATTACTTATCGTAACAATGTTTATAGGAACAGATATAAATGGTGCTAGAGGATGGATAAGGCTTGGACCGCTATCTTTTCAACCTTCAGAACTTGCTAAAATGTCAACTATAATGATGCTTGGAATAACTTTAGAAGAAATGAAAGGTAGCATAAATGATCTTAAAAATTTTGGTATTATGGCCTTTTATGCAATAGTTCCAGCAATGCTTATTGTTATTCAGCCAGATATGGGTATGACTATGGTTTTATTTTTCATTGTTGTAGGAATCTTCTTTATAGGCGGATTAGATATGAAAATTATAGGTGGAGGATTTTTAGCTTTATTTCTAGCTATAATTGTAGTTTGGAATTCAGGATTAATTAAACCTTACCAAAAAGAAAGAATAACATCTTTCTCAAATCCAGAGGCAGATATGTCGGAGTCTGGTTATCAACTAAGACAATCCTTAATAAGTATAGGAAATGGTGGTATAATTGGAATTCAAGGATCAAAGGCTAAAGAAAATTCAGTAGGCTATGCACCTCAATATGTTCCAGAAGTACAAACAGACTTTATATTTGCAAGTATTGGAGAACATTGGGGACTAGTTGGATCTTTATTTTTACTATTTTTATATGGAGTTTTAATTCAAAGGATGATTGCAATAGCAAGAACAGCAAAAGATACCTTTGGATCAATAATATGTGTAGGATTAGTTGCATATTTCTTATTTGCCCTACTTCAAAATATAGGGATGACAATAGGAATTATGCCTATAACAGGAATAACACTACCTCTTATAAGTTATGGAGGTACATCTTTACTAACTACAGTTATTTCTATAGGTTTAGTTATTAATGTAGGAATGAGAAGAAGAAAAATAAGATTCTAATTAAGACTAGTTTTATCTATAGGATTTTTTATGAATTAAAAAAATTAATAATAGTTATAATAAATAAAAAAGTTGATTTTAAAAACTAGACTAAGTTAATCTTGGTCTAGTTTTTTAGCTTTAAGTCACTATATGAGCGGCTTTTTATGCTTTATAATAAATTTTGATTTTATAGTTCAAATTTTATCTGATTAATTGCATATTAGGTAATAGAAAAAAATATAAATAGAGTATTGATATTAGGGGGCGAGACTTTGGAAAAATATAAAAAGGATTATAAAGTATATTATGATGAAATTATAAAGAAAGTTAATAAAGGGAGTAAGCTTAAGGGGAATGATAGGAATATAAGTGAAGATATATATCCAAGGACTAACTCTAGGAAAGCTTCATATTATTATAATAGAGAGTCTATAAAAGGAAATAAACCTAGTGGGAAAATAGGTTATATAAATAGATTTATAATAAGATTAATTTTAACATTTGTAATATTTTTAGGAGCTTTTTCCTTAAAGATTTTAGAAAATAAAGAAGCTAAGGTGTTATATAGTAAAGGAAAAGAGATAATAAATAAAAGTTATGGGTTTGAAAACATTGAAAATATTGAAAATATAGAAAGTGTTATGAAAAGTTTAAACATAAATTATAAAGAACTTGTTAGTAATATTGAAGAGAAATACGAAAAAGCAATTAATGATATTAAGGTATTTAAACTTCAAGATTAAAATATAAACCTCTAATTTTAAAATGTATAAATAGATGATTAGTTGTTTTATTTATTAAAGGGGTTATATATATTAATAATTTAAACATATATATATATTTGAATAAAATTAGAAGGTGATTTAAACAATTATTGGGGAGAAATAAATGAAGAAAGAGACAAAAAAAATATTAGCAGAAATAATACTTATTATTATAGCATCCAATTATAATAGTAAATTAATTTTTGCACTTATATGGGTATCCTTACATGAAGTTGCTCATATAATAGTTGCAAAAAAGTTTGGATGTAAATTTATGAAATTTGAATTTAAGATTTTTGGAACAAAAGCTGAATTGGAAGATATAGATATTTTAAAAGATAATAAAAAGATTATGGTCTATTTATCAGGAGCAATTTTTAATATTTTAATAGGAATAATACTCTATTTTATAAACATAAAATTTAATTTAGGATTTTTAAAAGAAAGTATAAATATAAACTTTGGCCTAGCTATATTTAATTTACTACCTGCTTATCCTCTTGATGGTTCAAGGGTTCTTGAAATACTTCTATCTAAAAAGATGTTATATAAAAAGGCACAAAGAATAATTAGTATTATAAGTTATATAATTGGTAGTTTATTTATAACTATTTCAATATACATATATATTAAATATAACATGATTAATATAAGTATGATTCTAGGAGCAATTATAATAATATATATAACAAGAGTTGAGGTGAAAACCTCTATGTATATTGCAATGGGAAATGTAGTTAGAAAAAGAACTCATCTTATAAAAAATAAATATATAGAGAATAAGACTCTTTCGATTTATTATAAAGAAGGATTAGTTAAGGTTTTAGCTCTTGTAGATAGAAATAAGTTTAATAGTTTCTATATATTAAATGATGATATGAAACTTATATATATACTAAATGAAGATGAGCTTATTGATAGTCTAAAGATATATGGAAATATAACCTTAGAAGAATATGTAAATATAAAAAAATGTGAATAGTTTTAGGAATTATTAAATAAGTTACTTTTTAAGAATTTATATGCTAAAATAATATAAATAAATAGGCTGTTGAAAAACTAACTAAATTAAGATGTAAAATTGTTCTAATAAATATAAGTTATATTTATTAGGAAGAAAATTACAGCTTATTTTCTATTTTCAATAGCTATTTTCAGTTGTTATGAAAATAAAAGTATCTATTAGATACTTAAGATTAATATATTTAGGAAGTGTTTTTATGAGGGAAATATTAGTTGAAAGAGAAGAAAATCTTTTAAGAATTGCCATAAAAGATAATGGTGTTTTAAGTGAATTTTTATATGAAGAAAGTTCTTTAGAACCTGCAATAGGAGAAATATATAAAGGAAAGGTAAAAAACATTATACCTGGAATTAATTCGATATTTATTGATATTGGACTTAAAAAAGAAGCTTATATGTATTATAGCGATGATATAAAAGAAAAGGGAATAAAAAAGGGTGATGAGGTTTTAGTCGAAATAATAAAAGAACCGTTAAATAATAAGGGAGCTAAGGTTATAAAAAATATTAGTATCCCAGGAAAATTTATGGTTTTAACTAAAGGTGAAACGGAAATAAAGTTTTCAAAAAGAATAGTTAAAGAAGAAGATAAAATTAGAGTTAAAAATATACTAAATAAATTAAAAGGCTATTCAATTACTATTAGAACTGAAGGAGCTAATGCATCGGATTTGGAACTTTTAAAAGAAAAAGAAGATTTATTTTCTGAAATGAATAACTTAGAGAATATATTAAAATATAGATTAAGTCTTGGTAAAGTATATGGAGATAATATTATACTAAGTAAGATTTTAAGAGAAAATTATAATAAAGAATGTAAGATAATATTTAATAAAGAAGAAGATCTTTTAGAAGTTAAAGAAAAATTAAAAAGTACTGATATAGAATTAGAAATGTATAAAGGGATAAGAGGTCTTTTTGATTATTACGGGATAGAAAAAGAAATACTTAAATTAAGACATAAAAAGGTTAATTTAAACTGTGGTGGAAATATTGTAATAGATAAAACTGAAGCTATGTATGTAATTGATATAAATACAGCTAAAAATATTAAAGGAAGAAATTTTAATAAAACAATATTAGAAACTAATTTAGAGGCAGCTAAAGAAATAGGAAGGCAAATAAGACTTAGAAATTTATCTGGAATAATAGTAATAGATTTTATAGATATGAGAGATTATTCCCAAAAGGCAATAGTAATGGAAGAACTAAAAAAGGCTTTAGAAGAAGATAAAGGAAATAGTAAAATATTTCCCTTTACAGAACTTGATCTTATTCAAATATCAAGAAAAAGAATAGGGAAATCTATATACGAATATTTAGAAGAACCATGCAAAAGATGTAATGCCGAAGGTCAGGTTTTAAAGCTTTCTTACATCGAAAACTTAATTAATAATGAAATAATAAAAGGAAAAGATGAAAATTCAATAAACTCTTTTTATATAGAACTTGATAAAAACTATGAAGCTATGGTTAGAGAAGATATAATAGGATTCCTGCAAAGCATAGATGGATTAGATAAAGAAATATATGTTAATTATGTAGATGGAATAGAAGGATATAAGGTAGAACCTATAATCTTTAATAGCCAAAAAGAGAACCTTGTAAGCTATAAAGTTAATGAGTAGGAAACATGTATATGTTAGCTAAATACATGATGTTGATATGATTACAAATAGAGTTATTTAAAAGCTTTAAGGGAGTATGTTAAAAATATGTTCTTATATACAATAAAAAACTAAAATAACTTTACAATCTACATAATGATATGATATAATAGCAGATGTTAAACCGCACATAAGAGGTTTTTATATAAACAAAGCTCAAAACTTTGTACCTTGGTTGGCGAAACCGTAATAAGAGGAGGTGTTTTAATGTACGCAGTAGTATCTACAGGAGGAAAGCAGTACAGAGTTCAAGAAGGAGACGTATTATTCGTTGAAAAACTTAACGCTGATGTGGACTCAACAGTTGAATTAACTGAAGTATTAGCTGTTTCAAATGGTGAAACTTTAAAAGTTGGTACGCCGGTAGTTGAAGGCGCTAAGGTTATTGCTAAGGTTATTTCTCAAGGAAAATCTAAGAAAATAACAGTTTTCAAGTATAAGGCTAAAAAGGATTATAGAAGAAAAAATGGACACAGACAACCATACACTAAGTTAGTTGTTGAAAAAATAGAAGCTTAATTATTATGATTAAGGTAAAAATTTTAGAAGCAGAGAACTTAAAACTTGGATTTAAAATATCAGGTCATGCTTTATCAGTTTCTGAAAGAAGGAAATATGGAGATGCTTATGATTTGATTTGCAATTCAGTTTCTGTACTATCACAAAGTGTAGTAATAGGCATTGAGGAAGTAATAGGTATTGATGTTAAGTATGAAATAAAAGATGGATTTTTACATATAAATTTATCTAATATTGAAATTCAAGATATAGAGAAATGTCAGGTATTACTTAATACCTTTGAAAAAAGTGTGGAAAGTCTGATTGAATCTATAAAATTAAGTTTTGCAAACAAAAACAGTGAATATATAAAATTGTTAAAAGAGGAGGTGCGACCGTATGTTAATAATGAACCTTCAATTATTTGCTCACAAAAAAGGAGCAGGTAGTTCAAAGAATGGTAGAGACTCCCACTCAAAAAGATTAGGAGCTAAATCTGCTGACGGAGAGTTCGTTCTAGCTGGTAACATTTTAGTTAGACAAAGAGGAACAAAGATTCACCCAGGAACTAATGTTGGTAGAGGTGGAGATGATACTTTATTTGCTAAAGAAGATGGAGTAGTTAGATTTGAAAGAATGGGTAGAGATAAAAAGAAAGTTAGCATTTATCCAATAAATGTTGAACAAATAGCAGAATAATTTTATTTTTTCTAATGAAAGCACCCTTAGTTAGGGTGCTTTATTTTATCAAAGGAAAATTGTGTAATGGGCAATTTACAGAGAATATTTTTTGCCAACTGTACTTTGTCAATTGTCCATTCTTTCCAGAAAAGAAAATATTTATTTATGCTATAATAAACAAAAAAAAAGTGCAATAATATAAGATAACAAGAAAAGTTATTTTTAGAAAGATAGGTGATTTTATGTTTATAGATAAATCCAAGATATTCGTCAAATCAGGAAATGGTGGAGACGGATCAATACATTTTAGAAGAGAAAAATATGTACCATTAGGTGGACCTGACGGAGGAGATGGTGGCCGTGGTGGAGATATTACATTTGTAGTTGATACAGGATTAACAACTCTTTTAGACTTTAAATACAAAAAGAAATTCGTAGCAGAAGATGGTGGCAGAGGTCAAGGATCAAAATGCTATGGAAGAGACGCAGAAAATATGTATGTTAGAGTTCCAATGGGAACTATAGTAAAAGATTTTGATACAGATAAGGTTATAGCTGACCTTTCTCATAAAGATGATACATATGTAATTGCAAGAGGTGGAAAAGGTGGAAAAGGGAACTGTAAGTTCTGTACACCAACTAGGCAAGCACCAAATTTTGCTGAACCAGGAATGCCGGGAGAAGAAAGAACTATTACATTAGAATTAAAACTTTTAGCTGATGTAGGACTTGTAGGTTTCCCTAATGTAGGTAAATCAACTTTCTTATCAACAGTAACAGCTGCTAAACCAAAGATAGCTAACTATCACTTTACTACATTAAAACCAAACCTTGGAGTTGTAAAAGCAGAAGGAATAAATGCTTATGTTATGGCTGATATTCCAGGTATAATTGAAGGAGCTTCAGAAGGTATAGGTCTTGGATTAGAATTCTTAAGACATATTGAAAGAACAAGAATATTAATACACGTTGTTGATATATCGGGAATAGAAGGTAGAGATCCTTTTGAAGACTTTGTAAAAATAAATGAAGAACTTAAGAAATATTCAGTTAAGCTTTGGGATAGACCTCAAATAGTTGTAGCTAATAAAACAGATATGCTTTATGATGAAGAAATATTTGAAGACTTTAAGAAAAAGGTAAATGAATTAGGTTTTGATAAAGTTTATAAAATGTCTGCTGCAACAAAATCTGGAGTAGAAGACATAATAAAAGAAGCTGGTAAGATGTTAACAGAAATACCTTTCAAAGATTTAGAAATTTTAGATGAAGATAGATATGTTGAAGAAGACAGAAGATTTACTTATGAGATATCTGTAGAAGATGGAGAAGATGGTAACAAAGTATACGTTGTTTCTGGAACTTTTGTAGATAGATTATTACATGCTGTTAATGTAAATGAGCCAGATTCTTTAAGATACTTCCATAAGGTACTAACCAATAAGGGCGTATTTAATGACCTTAGAAAAATGGGTATCGAAGATGACGACATAGTAAGACTTAATGATTTTGAATTTGAATATATATTATAAAAATGGAGGAAATACAATATGATAACAGGAAAGCAAAGAGCTTATTTAAGAGGACTTGCAAATAACCTAGCTCCAATATTCCAAGTTGGAAAAAATGGAGTAGAAGAAGAAAGCTTTTTAAAACAATTAACAGAAGCTTTAGAAGTAAGAGAACTTATTAAAATAAAGGTATTAGAAAATAGCGGGCTTTCTGCAAGAGAAGCCTCTGATTATATTTGTAAAGCAATAGGTTGTGAAGGGATTCAAGCAATAGGAAGTAAAGTAGTTTTATATAAGAAATCTTTAAAAAATCCTAAAATAGAGATGCCAGCTAAATAAAGTAAGATGAAAAAGATAGGCGTAATAGGCGGAACCTTTAATCCTATTCATTTAGCCCATTTATATATTGCTTATGAAGCAAAAAATAAATTAAACTTAGATAAAATAATATTTATGCCAGCAGGAAGCCCACCTCATAAGAGGGATAGAGATATCTTAGGGGCTTCCTTAAGGTACAATATGGTTAAAGAAGCTATAAAAGGTTATGAAGACTTTACAATAAGTGATTACGAAATTGAAAAACAAGGATATAGTTACACCTTTGAGACTTTAGAATATCTTAAAAATAGCGATAATGAACTTTATTTTATAACTGGAGCAGACTGCCTTTTAGATATTGAAAAGTGGAAGCAACCAGAAAGAATATTTAAAGTTTCAAATTTTGTTGTTTTTAGCAGAGGTGGATATAAAGAAGAAGAACTAATATTACAAAAAAGTAAAATTAATGAAAAATATAACACAAGTATTAACTTTTTAGATATAATAGACTTAGAAATTTCATCAACTATAATAAGAGAAAGAATAAAAGATGGAAAAAGAGTAGATTTCTTTTTACCGGAAAGTGTACTTAAATTTATTATAGAGAATAATATTTATGATTATAATAAATATTTTAATGAAAGTTAATTATATTTAAGGGGGAAAAAATGCTTAATATATATGAAATAGATAGTTATATCAAAGAACACTTATTAGAAAATAGATATAACCATACTTTAGGAGTTGTTGAAACTGCTGTTAGGTTAGCTGAGATTAATGGAATAGATAAAGAAAAGGCAAAAATTGCAGCAATGTCTCATGATATAGCTAAAAACATGTCTATTTATGATTTAAAGGACATATTAAACAAAAATAATATAACCTTAACACAAGATGAAGAAGCAACACCAGAACTTTGGCATAGTATGGTAGGACCCATATTAGCTAATGAGATTTTCAAAATAGAAGATAAAGAAATATTAAGTGCTATGAGATGGCATACAACAGGAAAAGAAAACATGAGTACTTTAGAAAAGATAATATATATAGCAGATATGATAGAACCAGGTAGGAAGTTCCAAGGAGTAGAAAATCTAAGGAAATTAACATTTAATAATCTTGATGAAGGGTTACTAAATGGAATGACCCATAGTATTAAATATTTACTAGATAAGGGATCTCCTATAAATATAAATAGTATACAAGCTAGAAACTATTTATTATTAAATAAATAATCTATTTTAATTATTAAAACATAAATTAAAGGGGAATTTATTATGGCAAATAGAGAAAATGAAAATAGAAAATCTTCTGCTATAGACGATAGAAAAAGGGCAAAAAGAATAGAAGTTATGAAAAAAAGAAAAAGGAAAAAGCGCAAAAGGATTTTTGCTTTTACTATTTCACTTATCATAGCTTTATTTTTAGGAACCTTTGCTTATGGATATAACTTTATATCATCACTTAAAACAAATAGCTTAGGAACCGGAATAAAGCCACAATCTAAAACAGATCCTATAAATATATTAGTTTTAGGTATGGATGTTGGAGATGCAGAAAATCAAGAAAATAAAGCTGGAAGAAGAACTGATACTATAATGGTATTTAATTATAATCCGAATACTAAAAAATCTCATTTAGTATCAGTACCAAGAGATACATTAATAGAAGTTGATGCTTTAGAATCAGGACAATATCAACGTTACTGGAAGATAAATGCTGCTTATGCTTTAGGCGAAGAAGAAGAAGTAACTATGCATGTAGAAAATCTTTTGGGGATAAATATAAACTATATAGTTGAAGTAGATTATAATGCATTTAGAAAAAGTATAGATGCTATAGGTGGAGTGGATATGTATATAGAACAAGATATGTTCTATGATGATGATGAACAAAACCTTCATATTAATTTCAAAGGTGGAGAAACTGT
>JARIDB010000157.1 GCA_029257045.1 Clostridium sp. | reverse complement strand
TCTCTTTGGAATCTTTTATTTTCTTTTATAATTGAACCGTTTTCTGAAATTATTAAGTGCCCGCTAAAAAGAACATCTGTTGAAGATTCATGGACACCAGCAGAAGAATAAATATAAGCAGATAAAGATCTAGCACTTTGATTTTTAATTAAATCTTCTCTATAATCCTTCTTGCTTACTAATTCATTAGAAGCAGATAAATTACTAATTACATTTGCACCAAGTAATGATAAATAAGAACTTGGAGGGATTGTTACCCACAGATCTTCGCATATTTCAAAGCCGAATACTGCATTATCGCCCTTAAAAATTAAATTTGTACCAAAGGGAATATCCTTTTGAAAAGATAAATCTACTTTCTCATTAAAAATACCAAAACCTTCAGAAAACCATCTCTTTTCATAAAATTCATTATAATTAGGAATAAAGGATTTTGGGATAATTCCTAAAATTTGTCCTTCAAATATAATATAAGCACAATTATATAAAGAGTTATTAAAAAGTAGGGGAGCTCCAACTGTTACTAACATGTCAAGACCAATACTTTTATGTATAAGTTTTTCTATTGCTTCATTAGATTTATTTAATAAAGATGATTGTAAAAATAAATCATTACAAGTGTATGATGTTATAGAAAGTTCAGGAAAAACAATAGATTTACTATTTTCTTCATAAGCTTTATCTATACATATAAAAATATTTTCTAAGTTAAAATCTACATCAGCAACTTTAGTTACAGGACATGCTGCTGAAATTTTTATAAAATCCATAATAATCCTCCTATAAATAATAGTATATATAATATTCTAACTAATTTTATTATATATATGTTTAAATTAATATTAAATAATTAATTTATACATTTGAACATAGTATAAAAGTAGAAAGCTATTTGTTATATAAGTTCTATAATAACTTTAATTAAGCTTCATATATATAATTTACTAAAACATAGTTAAATAATAAAAGTAAATTATTAAAAAAGCAACCTAATTAATAGTAATTTAAATAAGTGGTATAAAAAAACTTATAATAAGTTAAAAAATATATTGTAAAAAGTTTATTAATATGATATTATTATAATTGTAATAGATACCTATTACAAACTTATGAAATAGTGATATAATATAATAAAAAGGAGGGAGATTAATGGCTTATTTATTTTTATGGTTATCCATTGCAGCCGGTGTTATTTTGTTAGATATTCTAACAAGTAATTTTCTCTTTGCTTGGTTTGCTGTAGGATCATTTGCAGCAATGCTAGCAGATGGATTAGGACTAGCTATAGGAATTCAAACTATTATATTCTTATTAGTTAATCTAATAACAATATCTATAGGTTATCCTATAGTAAGAAAAAAATATAAGGCAGGAGCAAAAAAAGTGCCTTTAATGGAAGAAAACTATATTGGAAAAGTATTTACAGCAAAAGAAGATATAGAAAGAAACGGAAGAATGAGGTTAGATGGGATCTATTGGGGTATAATAAATTATGAAGAAAAAATTAAAAAAGGTGAGAAATTTAAAATTATATCTATTGAAGGAATTAAATTAGTTATTAGAAAAGAGGAGGAAATTTAATGGATTTATTTAAATATGTAATAATAGGTGCGGTAATATTATTTATATTAATTATACTTTTATCATCAATTAAAATTGTTAACACAGGTTCTTTGTATTTAGTGGAAAGATTTGGCCAATATCATAAAACTTTAGAACCAGGTTGGCATATACTAATACCATTTGTAGATTTTGTTAGAAAGAGAGTTTCAACCAAACAACAAATACTAGATGTACCACCACAGTCTGTAATTACTAAGGATAATGTTAGAATATCTGTTGATAATGTTATTTTCTATAAATTATTAAATGTTAAAGATGCCGTATATAATATAGAAGACTATAAGTCTGGTATAGTTTATTCAGCAACAACAAACATGAGAAATATAGTTGGTAATATGTCGTTAGATGAAGTTCTATCAGGTAGAGATAAAATTAACCAAGATCTATTAAGTATAATAGATGAAGTTACTGATGCTTATGGAGTGAAAATTCTCTCAGTAGAAATTAAGAATATTGTACCACCAACAGAAATTCAAGAAGCTATGGAAAAACAAATGAAAGCTGAAAGAAATAAGAGAGCTACTATACTTGAAGCTGAAGGTCAAAGACAATCTCAAATAGAAAAAGCAGAAGGTCAAAAAAGAGGGCAGATTCTTGCAGCAGAAGCTGAAAAAGAAGCTAATATTAGAAAAGCTGAAGGTTTAAAAGAATCTCAATTACTTGAAGCAGAGGGTAAAGCTAAAGCTATTGAAGAAATAGCTAAAGCAGAAGCAGAAGCTATAAGACTTGTAACTAATGCAATTCTTGAATCAGGAACAAATGAAACAGTTATTGCATTAAAACAAGTAGAAGCATTAAAAGAAATGGCTAAAAATCCAGCTAATAAACTTATATTACCAAATGAAACTTTATCAAGTTTAGGTAGTATAGCAGCTATTGGAGAACTGTTAGGAAAAAAATAAAATTATATGAATAATAATATGTTTATTAAAGCATATTATAAATAACCCAATAGGGTTACGTAGGTTTATTTGCCGGTAAGTAACATTACCGGTATTTTTTCAAAAAGATATAAAAAATATTAATAAAAAAATAGATTTTTTTATTAATATATGTTATACTATAGAAGTAGTAAAGCTACAAAATATTTGTTTAAAGATTTAGTTAGATAATGATATTCTCCTTTATAGAGATTAGTAATTATTTTAATGGTCTTTAGAGTGGAGGATTTTAAATGGAAGATAAAAAATTAGTATGTAAAGATTGCGGTAATGATTTCATATTCACAGTAGGAGAGCAAGAATTCTACAAAGAAAAAGGATTCGATAACGAACCAGTAAGATGCCCAGATTGCAGAAGAGCAAGAAAACAACAAAACAACAGAAGATAGTTGTAAGTTAAGACTATAGTTAAGCTATGGTCTTTTTTTTATAACTAAATTAATTTGACTATAACTTAAAATTAATAGCACAAATAAAAAATGTATGTTATAATAAATTAAAGGTCGATAGACCAAATAATATTTTGTTTAAAGATTGAATAGAAATTGGCTTTCTCCATTTAGAGATTGGTTAAGACTATATTTATCTTTAGAATGGAGGATTTCAAATGGAAGATAAGAAAATAATGTGTAAAGACTGCGGTAATGAATTTATATTTACAGTAGGAGAGCAAGAATTCTACAAAGAAAAAGGATTCGATAACGAGCCTGTAAGATGTATGGATTGCAGAAGAGCAAGAAAACAACAAAACAACAGAAGATAATTAAAAACTAAGACTATAGCATTAGCTATAGTCTATTTTTT
>JARIDB010000052.1 GCA_029257045.1 Clostridium sp. | reverse complement strand
CTTGCTCACCTTGCTTCACTAAAAGTAGAGTTTGATTTAGCTATTTCAGGTAATTCAGAAATGATTGATGTAAAAATTGCTAAAGAGATTGCAGATAAATTGGGAATGGAAATTCAGATAAGCAACGAAAATATAAAGGAAATTAACAAAAATACTCTAAGAGAATTATTTATTAGTAGTGATGGTGTTTATGGAGTGTTTTCAAGATATAGATTACATAATAAAAATATTATGTTGGAGAAATCAGGTTCTGAATTAGAATTTGGAGGAGCTGCAGGAGAATTTTATAAGAATGGTTTTATAAATCAAGACTTCCCTTTTTACAACATTGGAAAAGTTAATAAAAACAAATTTTACAAACTTAAGATAAACCCATCTAATTGGGGTAAGGAATATTTGACCGATAATATAATAGAGCAAAAAGAACAGATGAAAAACAAAATAATAAAAACAATATTTGATAATAAGGATGATAGAAAGAGCAACTTGTATTTTAAGGCTGGACATAAAATAATGCGTCACAGAATAATAACGATATCAAATTCTAGCAATCTTTCGATTCCATCAATATCACCATTTACAGAAGTTGATATGATGAAATTAACATACAAGAAAAACCCATGGAAGTTAGAAATTAATAAGTGGCAAAGAAATGAAGTATCTAAATTCTTTCCAAAGATTGCATCAATAAAAACAGATAGAGGCCTAACATTGCAAAACAATTTTTTGAAAGTGTTACGAGAATTCTTCACATCCTATTTATTTTTGTTGAAAATAGCATTAAAAAGAACTCTGTTAAGTAAAAAAGAAAAAAATATTAATAAAAGGCTTGATATATATATTGTAGGAAGAAAAATGAAACAATTTGAGGAAGCAATGGATAAGTGTAAAGAGTTGAATGTTATAAATCAAGATTGCGACATAGAAAGAATTCCTGATATATTGGCGGATAGATTAATGACGATAGGACTTGTTTTTTTATATTCTTAATAGATATCAGGAGTACTTGCTGAAAGGTGATGAAAAAGGTCTATAAAGAAAGAATTAAGATAGATGAGGGGTTAGGAATATGAAAAGAAAAGTTTGCCATATTACAAGTGTACATAATAGATATGATATTAGAATATTTATAAAACAGTGCAAATCATTAGCGAATAATGGCTATGATGTAACATTGCTTGTTAATGACGATAAAGAGGATGAGATAATAGACAAGGTACAAATAGTATCCACACAATATAAGCCTAAAAATCGTATTGATAGATTTATAAATTCCAGAAAAAAGCTAATTAATAAGGCGATAGAGGTAGATAGTGATATATATCAATTACATGATCCAGATTTATTACCAATAGGGAATAAGCTTAAAAGAATGGGGAAGAAAGTTATATTTGATTCACATGAAGATGTTCCAAGACAAATAAAAGATAAGAAGTGGATACCAAAGATTATTAGAAACTGTATATCTAAGGTTTATGAAAGCTATGAAAAAGCATCAGTAAAAAGATATGATGCTATAATAAGTGTAACTCCACATATAGTAGAGAGGTTTAAGGCGATAAATGCACAGTCAGTTATGGTTACTAATTATCCCATTATAGATGTAGATGAAAAGATTGTGAGAAATCCAACTAACGTTATAGGCTTTGCGGGAGGAATTACCGAACAATATAAGCATCACAATGTACTTAAAGCTATAGAAAATATAGAAAATATAAGATATATACTTGCAGGCGGTACAACTGATGCATATTTAGAGTATCTTAAAACTTTTCCAGCATGGGCAAAAGTAGAATACATAGGTAAGATACCGCAGTGGGAAGTAAAGGATATATATAAGAAATCAATCATGGGGATAGCGATTCATAAGTCTACTCAACTCGGTGAATTGGGTTCATTAGGTGTAATAAAGCTGTTTGAATTTATGGAATCAAAATTACCGGTTATTTGCACAAATTATTTTTTGTGGCAACAGGTTGTAGAGGAATATAAATGTGGAATATGCGTAGATCCTAATAATATAGAAGAAATTAAAGAAGCGGTAGAGTATATAATAAATAATCCTTTAGAAGCTAGGAAGATGGGTAGAAATGGAAGACGAGCAGTAATAGAAAAATATAATTGGGGTACACAAGAAATTGAATTGTTGAATCTTTATAATGAGATTTAAACATAAGTAAAAATTAAAATATATGTTATTATAACATACTGGAGAGGCTACTATGATAACTTTTGATGGACAGAAGAAAAACAAGATAATAATTGAAAAAAATAATCTATATAATATTGTTTCATTATTATTATACAAGATTTCATTGGACATATTATATGCATATGTAATAAGTCCGATTTACGCATACAAAGGTTTTGGTTTCAAACCTAAACTTTACAAATATCTTATATCTACCTTTTTTTTCATCTTAATGATAAAGCCAATTATTAAAAAGTACAGCAAAGGAAAACCATCATCCCTAATTATTTTATTATTGAATTTAATATACTTTATTCCGGGGTGTACCTTATACGCTTTAGCAGATTTAAGTGACATATATTTTTTATGGTTTTCGCTGTATTGGATTACTCTTATGATATGTGAAAGAATGTTTCCTATAATACCAATAAAGATTAAAAAGGGCAAGTTTAAAAATCTAATATTTTACTTTATTGTTATTTTAATTGTAATAGTTACAATTTTTATAACGGGATATTATAATGGATTTAATTTTCATTTTGGGCTTTCAGATGTATATACACTACGGTTAGACCAGAGAGCAATGAATTTACCGGTTATAGTAGGATATATACAGCCACTAGCAGCAGTTGTTTTGCCAGTAGCGTTTGTGTACTTTTTAATTGAAAAAAGAGTATTTTTAAGTATTTTATTGATATTAACTCAACTTTTATTATTTTCTTTTGGAGGATCTAAGTTTACTTTTTTTGCAATTGTTATTGCTTATTTATCATATTTATTCTACAACAAAACTAAAGATAAATATATTATTTGGGGTCTTATTGTATTGAATATAATGGCTATAGTTGAAGCTTATTTTAATAACCATATATCGTATATAGCCAGTTATGTTCAAATTAGAAACTTTTTTACTACTAATTTACTTTCATTCCAGTATTACGATTTTTTTGAAAAGAATGAATTTCTTTTACTAAGAGCAAGCATATTAAATAAATTGAGTTTTAAAAACCCATATGGAGTATCTATTCCAAGACTAATAGGTCTTACCTATTATGGTAGCTTCGAGAACAATGCTAATAATGGATTGGTTGGGGATGCGTTTTCAAACTTTGGTTGGGTAGGTATTGTTATATATCCTTTAATTATAGTACTCTTATTAAGAGTATTAGATAGCTGTTCTAAGGGTATTGATGCAAAAGTGTTAGTAAGTGTCTGTATAATATATGCGATGTTACTTACCAATGCATCTCTATTTACACTGTTATTAACTAATGGTTTTATGTTTATGTGTATTTTTTTATTTTACTATCCCAGAATTAAAAGTTGAAAAAGAGGTGATTATTTATGTGTAATAAAAATAATAATATATTGAGTGCAGCCCTTGCAATAGATGAAAATATTTATACAAAAGGCCTTAAGAGATACGATGTCAATGACATTAGAAATTTAGAATTTTTTTCAAAAAATACTTTTTTTACAAATGTAATCAGGAAAGGCTTTCAAGTTATAGAAAACTTCTTTCCAATCACTTTAAGAAAAGTATTAAAGATAGAAAAAGGTTATTCTCCTACTGCGTATACACATTTAACAGAAGCATATTTTATTTCAGAAAAAAATAATATTTCTTTAAGTGGAAAAATCAAATCACAAATAATTATTGAGCAAGCAATAGAATTATATTTACGAGAAAATAAAAATATGAGTTTTTGGGAGTTTGAAGAAAATTTTATTTATATAGATATTGAAAGTCTGGATAAAATTACTACTATGCATATGCATGGACTGGCAAGATTTAATATAGCCTTGTTAAAGATGGATAAATATTACGACTTACCTAGATACAGGAATATAGCATTTAGGTCAGCCCAATATGCAATTGAAAATCATAAGATAACTGAATATGATAATGGGATGATGAGTATAAGTTATTTTTATAATTCAGATGATTGTACAATAAATATTAATACAGAGTTTGCGCAATGGTTATCAATGATTCCAATTGAACTTAGAAATACAAATATGAATAAGCTGTTTATTGGAATTATAAAATTAGTGATAGAGGAACAAAATCAAGATGGTTCTTGGTATTACTTTACAAAAGCTCATATGGAAAAGTGGGGGGATAAACCTTCTATTGACTGTCATCATACAGGAACGGTG
>JARIDB010000103.1 GCA_029257045.1 Clostridium sp. | reverse complement strand
TAAGAAAGAAGTTTTATATTTTTAGTTATATGAAGCATTAATATATTAAATTAATATTAGTATTATTATATTGAACTATATAATTGATTGTCAAAAGACTTTTTATATGGAAAGAAAAAAGTGATAGCAAATCTGATTAATATATGATTTACTACCACGCTACTTATTATAAGAATTTTCTTCAATTTACAAAAAGCATAATGGGAAGATATTATTTTTAATTTGACTTTACTTTATTATTGCCTTTATCACTGTTATTGTTATTTTTATTTTTATCAGTATTACTCTTATCATTTTTGTTCTTGTTGTATTGAGAATTACCCATTAGTATCACCACCTTAATTTAATCTTTATTATTTGCTAAAAAATTATACCCTATTCATAATGTGAGTAGATTTTATAAATTAAGGTATTATAAAACTCAGATAGTTTTATTAAATATGGGAAACATTTGAATTTTGAAATGGATATATAGAAATATATAAAGTTTTATTTAGATAATAAGATTAATTTTTAATATTCTAATAATGTTAGAATGTAGATTATTATTTGAAATATATATATAATAATTAATATAAAAGGTGTAAGAAGTTATAAGGGGGGTTGGGATAGTGTTATGAAAAATATATTATTAATAAATTCAAGCAATAGAAAAAAAAACACATACAAACTATTATCATCAATTGAAGAAATATTAAAAAGTAATGGATTTAAAACAGAGCTTATTACCTTAAGTGATTATAAAATTGACTTCTGTAAAGGCTGCGAAAATTGTGTGCTTAAAGGTGGATGCTTTATAAAGGATGATTCTAATAAGATTATTGAGAAAATTAAAGCTTGTGATGGTTTGATAATAGGAACTCCTGTGTACCTTAATAATATGACAGGAATACTAAAAGCATTTATAGATAGAACTTGTAGTTGGTTTCATAGAACGGAAGTTTCACAAAAGCCAACTTTACTTCTTGCAAATACTCAAGGATCAGGATTAAAAAGTACTTTAAATTCTATAGAGGAGTCATTAATTCAATGGGGAGTATGCCTTTGTGGTACCATATCTAGAAATGGAAGAAGTTTTAAAGATCCTATTAAAGAAAAGGAAGTATCTAAATTTATAAAACTTGTAATATTTGATGGAGCAGGATATGTACCATCCTTTAAAGAAGTTTACACCTACAATATTCAAAGAACCTTAGCAAATAATGTATTTCCAATTGACAAAGCATATTGGCAGGAAAAGGGTTGGATTAATAGACCATACTTTTCAGGGGCTAAAGTTAGTATAATAAAAAGAGCCTATGGTAATGGGATCTACAAAATGCTTTGTAATTTTATAAAACCTATTAATTAGAATTAGAAAAAGATAATTCAAGGTTAGCAAAAGCTTATTTACTAGGTAGTTTAGGTGTTACCTAAGGAAAATAAATAAATTGTTAGTATTGATTTTGCTAATGAAAATAAAAATTAAAGGAGAAAATATAAGTGAAAAAAAGTATTGGACTAGGACTCGGGGGATTAATAATTGCATTAGGATGGTTTATATATTATTTTATTATGCCAGTATTAAATATAAAATTTTTATTTAATACTATTATAATTTTAGTAACTTTAATATTATTAATTACAATAATGTATATGAGTATTGAAAAACACAAAAAATCAGCAGAAAAGCAAAATAAATATGGGAAATTATTAAAAACATTAACACCTACTATGATAATAATTGTATTAATAGGGTTTGGTGTTAATTTAGGAAGTTCACAAATTTTTAGCTCGAAAAAATATAGACAACTTGCTGGTGATGTTAAAACAGAAGAATTTAAAGATAATGTAAAGGAAGTGGAATTAGATAATATTCCAATTATAGATTTAGAATATGCACTAAGAATTGCAGATAAAAAAGTTGGAGAAATACCATCACTAGGAAGTAAAACAGATATAGGGGAAATGACAATTCAGTTAGTTGGAGATAAATTATATTATGTAGCACCTTTAGAGCCATCTGGATTATTTCCTTGGTTTAAGAATCGAGGAACTGAAGGCTATATAATGGTAAATGCTATGGCTTTAAATGATGTAAAATTAGTAACAGAAATTAATGGACAACCTTTAAAGTTGAAGTATTCTCAAAATGCTTACTTTAATGATGATATTAGAAGACATGCCTATCAAAATAAAAAAAATTTAGGACTTACTGATTTTTCTTTTGAAATAGATGATGAAGGGAAACCTTACTGGGTGATAACAACTTATGACAAAGCAATAGGAATAAATGGAGAAAAGATTGTAGGAATATTAGTTGTTGATGCCCAAACAGGCGAAGAAACATACTTTGATGATATAAATAAAATGCCTTCATGGGTAGACAGGGTACAACCTGTAAATATTATGGTAAAGCAAATTAATTTATGGGGTAAATATATACACGGATTCTGGAACTTTTCTAAAACAGATAAGTTAGGAACAACAGAAGGCACAGGAATGATTTATATTGATGGTATATGTTATTACTACACAGGGATGACAAGTGTTGGAGTAGATAATTCAAGTGTAGGTTTCATGCTTATAAATAGTAGAACTGGAGAAAAGACCTTTTATAAAAATGCAGGAGCAACAGAAGAGGCAGGAATGAGTTCAGCAGAAGGTAAAGTTCAAAATTTAGGGTATGTAGCAAGTTTTCCATCATTAATAAATATAAATAATGAACCAACATATTTTATTCCGTTAAAAGATAATGAGGGATTAATAAAACAATATGCTATGGTAAATGTTGAAAATTATAATATAGTAGGTGTTGGAAACAACATTGAAGAAACGTATAACAATTATAATACTGCATTAAATAATGGAAAGAAAAATTCAACAGATACAAGTTCTAATGGAAATACTAAAACAGAAACATTAACTGTTGATAGAATAGGTAGTGTTATATCTCAAAATGAATTAATATTTTATATCACTGCGGTAGAATACCCTGAAAAGCTAATTGTAGTTGCACAAGGGTTATCAAAGGAAACTCCTTTAACTAGGACAAATGATAAAATAAATATTTCATACTTTGATAATACAAATAATTCGATAAATGCAATTACCTTTGATAATATAAATATTAATCTTAAATAATATATGTATCCTTGAAAACCTAAGTAATAATCTATCTACAAGATGCGTTGTTATAATTTCCTAAAGAATAAAAACTCGTCCCTTTGAAGAAAATAAAGATGTATTACTTTTGAAAGGATGATTTATATGAATAAAGAAGAACTTAGCTTTTATAAAGATAAACTTAAAGAAGAAAAAAGAAAAGTTAATGGAGTAATTAATCAGCTAAATAATAATGGAATGACTAGATATAATTCTGAAGTTTCTAGTGAATTATCATTTTACGATAATCACCCTGCTGATATTGCTACTGAAGTTTCTCAAGTTTCTGTTGGTAGGGCACTTGAAGCAAATGAAGTATCATTACTAGATAAGATAGATGGGGCATTAAGATCAATAGATGAAGGATCTTATGGAACATGTAAAAATTGTGGAAAGAATATAGATGAAGAAAGATTAAAGTTTTTACCTTATGCAGAAAATTGTATTGATTGCCAAGATGTTGTTAGTGAAATAAAAACTTTTAATTCTAATAAAAGGGTAGTTGAAGAAAGTGTACTTGGTAAACCCTTTGGAAATGGATTTAATCACCATAACAAAGATGAATTAGGTTTTGATGCAGAGGATAGCTATCAAGCAGTAGAAATATTTAATAAACTAAAAAACATAGAAGAATATTATTATGAAGATGATGATTATGTTGAAGAGATTGAAAAGGTTAGTAATCAGGAGTATAAAAATCAGTTGCCTTAAGAAAGTTCTTATAATTTGTTAAGGTAATAAATTATAAATAATAGAAAGAGATAAGTGATGTTAGCTTATCTCTTTTTGTTGTTAAATTTAAATATGATAGATGTTATTATATATATTTCTGCACAATTAATAGTTGTTGTATTGGCAGGTGTATTAGTTTATATAAACTTCAAGAATCATTTTAAAGTTACAGATGATTCAGAATGAAAGCTTAAAGTATTATGTACAAGCCTGGTAATAATAGATTATACACGAAATTTTAGGGGAAATAAATGATGAAATTGAATAAGACATAATAAAAATATACATACTAAGAGAAAAATATGAAATAAGATCCTTCTTAGTGTAATATGTAGAAAAATCATTGAGAGAATAAATTAATATTATAATCTTATTCTAATCTTAAGGAAGTTACTGAAGTATTCCGATGATGATTATTAGAATTTATAGGCAAAGTTAATTTTTTAACCTAAGTAAAAATAAGAATTGGAGAAAAGTGAAGAAAAATGAAGAAAAATAAGAAGTGATTAAGATGATTACATTTACAATATTACTCTTAAAAAATATTTTTAAAATATTTTATGATAATATCTTAAATAAATGATAATAAAATAACAAAAGAGGAGTGGTACAAATGAAAATAGCAATCGCTGGAGCTGGAGCTATGGGAAGTAGATTTGGACTTATGTTACATAAAGCTGGTAATGAAGTTGTATTAATTGATAAATGGGCTGACCATGTTAATGCAATTAAAAAAGTAGGTTTAAAAGCAAATTATAATGGTGAGAATGTTGTTGAAAAAATACCAGCATTTTTTCCAAGCGAAATGGAAGAATATAAAGGTAATATTGATACTGTAATATTATTTACAAAAGCTATGCAATTAGATGATATGTTACAATCAATAAAATCAATACTATCAAAAGATACTAAAGTAGTATGTTTATTAAATGGATTAGGTCATGAAGATACTGTTGAAAAATATGTATCTAAAGAAAATATTTTACTTGGAAATACCATGTGGACAGCTGGGTTAACAGGACCTGGAGAAGCAAAACTTTTTGGTAATGGAGAAGTAGAACTTCAAAATGTACATCCAAATGGTAAAGGAGCTGCTTTAGAAGTTGTAAAAATACTTAAGGAAGCTGGATTAAATGGAAAGTATAGTGAAAATGTAATGTATTCTATATGGAGAAAGGCTTGTGTAAATGGCACATTAAATGGTACGTGTACTGTTCTAGATGCTAATATTGCAAGTTTTGGAGCAACAAGTGTAAGTGATAAAATGATTCGTACAATCATTAATGAATTTGCAGATGTAGCCGAAAAAGAAGGTGTTGTACTTGATCGTGAAGAAATTGTAAGTCATGTTAAAACTACTTTTGATCCAAATGGAGTAGGTAAACACTATCCATCAATGCATCAAGACTTAATTCAAAATAATCGTTTAACAGAAATTGATTATATTAATGGAGCAGTATGTAAAAAAGGTGTCAAATATAATGTTTCAACACCTTACTGTCAGTTCTTAACTGAATTAGTTCATGCTAAGGAAGAAATTTTAGGTGCAAAATAATAATAAGGGAGAGTTGAAATATGTCAGAGAGTAAAAGAATTACCTCAAAGGATTTTATTAATAAAGTTCTAGCTGGAACAGCGTTAGGAATTATTGTAGGTCTTATTCCAAATGCTGTATTAGCATCTATATTAAAACTATTTACGCAAACAGACTTTGTAGTTTTATTAACTCGTACAGTTGTTATGTTCCAATTAACTACTCCATTATTAATTGGAGCACTTATTGCTTTACAATTTGGATTTAATCCAATGAAAATGGCTGTTGTTGCAGGCGCAGCTTTTGTTGGTTCAGGGGTTGTTGTATTTAATCCTCAGATGCAAAACATGGCAACTCAAGCTATGGGAGCATATATAGGTGCAGGAACAGGTGACATTATTAGCACTATGCTTACTGCATCAATAACAGTTATTTTAATATTATTAGTTGGAGAGAAATTTGGCTCAGTAAGTATAATATTAACACCTATTTTAATAGGTGGTGGATCAGGACTAATAGGAATGATAATCCTTCCATATGTTAAGAGTTTTACAACTCTAATAGGTAATGGTATTAATTCATTTACTAATTTACAACCTATATTAATGAGCATTTTAATAGCTTGTTCATTTGCTGTGTTGATTATTTCACCAATATCAACAGTTGCTATTGGTATGGCTATTCAATTAAATGGTATCTCAGCAGGTGCAGCAGCTATGGGAGTTGCAGCAACAACACTGGTATTAGTTGTTCACTCTTGGAAAGTTAATAAGTCAGGTGTTACAATGGCTATTGCCTTAGGTGCAATGAAGATGATGATGCCAAACTTATTTCGTTATCCTATTATCTTAATACCTATGTTATTTACTTCTTCACTATCAGCAATACCTGTTGCAATATTTAATATTGTTGGAAAACCTTCATCAGCAGGTTTTGGATTAGTTGGATTAGTTGGACCACTAGCGTCTATAGAGGCAGGATTAAATATAATTATAGCAATATGCGTATGGTTTGTTATTCCTACAGCCTTAGCAATAATATCATTAGTAATATTTGAACAAGTACTAAAATTATATAAAAAAGAAGAAGCATTTGCTTATCTTGGATAAAATAATGAAAAATACAAAGGTCAAAATTATTTGATCTTTGTATTTTTTTATGAAAGTGTATATACTATAAGGGTATAATTATAGGAAATATATTAGATAAATATTGACAATCATCATATAGGATGATAATATAAAATAAATAAAAATACCCCTTTAAATTGATTCGAGAAATCAGCAAGGAAGTTATAGTATGCTTATAAATGTTAGTTTTTTTATTGTAAATAAAGTTGCAATAAAAAGTAAATTATTAGCTATAGTAGCCTTCCTTATATAGGAAGGCTTTTTTACTTTGAGTTAAGTAAAAATAAAGAGCTAAAGAATATTATAAGTTAAGTATATTAAACCTTATGTAGTTGTTTAAATCTCAAAAACGGGGAAATAACTAATTAGGAGATGGTAATATGAAAACAAACAATAATAACAAAATAGCTATAAGAATGGCTATGGCTCTTACTTTAGGTCTAGTAGCAGGTATAGGATTTTTATTACTAAGAGAAAATCTAATTGGAAATGGAAATGAACACATATGGACAAGTATAAATAATATCTTATTCCAAGATATATCAGCAGAAGGGGCTACAAATACTTTAGGAATATTTTATATTATAGGGCAGTTATTTGTTAACTCACTTCAACTTATAATTGTACCAATGGTATTTACTTCTATAGCTTTAGCTATGTGTAAAATAAGTGATACTAAAAAGCTTGGACGTATTTCCTTTAAGACAGTATCGGGATTTTTAATAACATCATTTTTTGCATTAGCACTAGCTGGAATAGTAGGCTTTGTAATTAAAAACTTAGGGCTATTTACAGCTAACGTAGAAAATGTTGTAGCACAAGTTGGAGTTGCAAGTTCTAAAAATCCATTACTAGTAATAGTAAATGTAATACCAAATAATATTACCTCTGTTTTTTCAAGAAATAGTGATGTACTTGCAGTAGTATTTGTAGCAGTAATAATAGGTTTATGCATTAATATTTTAGGTGATAAGATAAAAATGCTAAAGACTTTGTTAGAAGAAGTTAATTCAATTATCACTGTATTTTTAAGCTTTGTAATAACTAAGTTTGGACCAATTGCAATATTTGTACTTATTACAAGAACCTTTGCAATATATGGGATAGATAATTTAAAACCAGCGTTAGTATATGTAGTTGTAACAGTAATTACTTTATTAATATTCTTAATATTTGGATATGCAACGTTTATAGCTATAGGGGCTAGACTTAATCCAATGATATTTGTAAAGAAAATAGGAAAAGTTGCTTTATTTGGATTTTCAACTTCATCTTCAGCAGCAACATTACCACTAAACACAAAGACTACAACTGAAGAATTAGGGGTTGATAAAGATATAGCATCATTTATATTACCTCTTGGAATGACTATAAATATGAATGGTACTGCAATAATGCAAGTTATAGCAGCAATATTTATAGCAACAACAGCTGGTTATAATGTAACAGTAGGAAATGTAATTGTTATTGCATTAATAGCTTTAATAGCATCAGTTGGTACTCCAGCAGCACCAGGAGCAGGTGCAATAATACTTTTCACAGTATTATCAGGTATGGGATACAATAATGATGCTGCAATCCTTGCTTATTCATTAATTCTTGCAATAAATAGACCTATAGAAATGCTTGTAACATCTTTAAATGTAGTAGGAGATGCAGCAACAAGTGTTGTAGTTGCAAAATCTGAAGGAATGTTAGATGAAGAAGTTTATAATGAAAATTCTGAGGGAATGGTATATAAAGAAGCTTATAATAAAAATTAAATTGAAATAAAATATATGGTGCTGTATAAAATTGATTTGATAAATCTATTCTGATACAGCACTTTTATTATTTGAATTTATATAACTAAGGAAAGTGTGTGTGATAAAAAATAGCATTGATATTATAAATATTGATTTTGATAACCTTTATAAAATATATTCCTCTAGCATAGAAATTTTATTATTGATGAATACTAAATAATGATTTCCAAAGATGAAAATAATCTAGAAAGTATAATTAAATTTAAAGTAACTAATATAAAGAAGTTGAATACAAATGTAAGGCTTTCTAGTAGAATAATAAGAAGATATGTGATACTTAATTTGCTAATGTGTACAAATAATATTATAAGGGGGAAGAATATTTGTCAAAAGCCAAAATTAATAAGTTATTTATAATAAGTTTAATAATTGTAAGTATTATTTTTGTTGGATTTATTTGGAGCAAAAGTAGACGAGAAACAAGATCACTTTTTTCTTGGAAAGATTCTGTAGTATCAGAAGGATACAAAGAGCTTTTTAAAGTTATGAAAAAATTGAAATTAAACACTGTTTATCAAAGCTTTTCAAAAAGATTAAGTAAAGAAGATATATTAAGGTTTTTAGAGGAAGCCGCTAAAAATAATATTGATGTTTACCTTCTTTCTGGAGATCCTAAATGGGCAGTTGAAGAAGAGGCTGAAAGTATGTGTAATAATATTGATAAGGTCCTTGAAATTAACAAAGGGGTAGATAAAGATAAAAATATAAAAGGAATTTTATATGATGTAGAGCCTTATCTTTTAGAAGAGTGGAATAAGGAAAATCGTGAGAATATTATGAAACACTTTATAAAAAATATGAAGATAGCTTATGAAAAAGCTAGTGATAATGATTTAGAAGTAATAGCATGTATTCCATATTTTTATGATAACTTTGAACTTTTAAGTTATGTTAAAACTCTAGTAAGTTCTGCTTGTGATAAAGTAGCTATTATGAATTATTATAAGGGTAAAGAATATGAACATATTAAAATGGAAGCTGATATTTTAAAAGAATATAAAAAAAGTCTTATAAATATTTATGAGTTACAACCTCCAGGGAAATATGGATTAACAGATAAAAACACCTATTATGAGGAAGGAATAGAAGCTGTAGAAAAGAATTTTAAACAGTTAAAGAAATATTTTCATGGCCAAGATATTTCCATAGCTTTTCATGAATATCAATCATTAAAGGAGGTTATGGAACGTGAATGAAGTATTAAGGCAGGAAAAAAAGTTTCTAATTTCACAGTCTCAGTATTATCGCTATAGACATAATTTTAATAAGATACTTGAAATAGATAAGAACAGTCTGGGAGAAGGATATATGATTAGATCCTTATATTTTGATACCATAGATGATAAGGATTTTCAGGCAAAGGAAGATGGAGTAGAAATCCGTAGGAAGATTAGATTAAGGACATATAATACTAATAGCTCTTTTGCATTATTAGAAATGAAACAAAAGCAAGGAGAAAGACAAAGAAAACGTTCTCTTAAGATAAGTAGGGAAGACGCTAAATTAATGATATCAGGTGATTATTCAGTGCTTTTAAACTATAATGAGCCATTTGCAGGAGAATGTTTTTCATTAATGAATATGTTATGTTATCGTCCAAAGACAGTAATAACATATCAAAGAATGGCTTTTATAGCAAAGGCAAATGATATTCGTATTACCTTTGATAATAATATTAAAGGAACAGAAAGCTGTTTCGATATTTTTTCAAAAAAATTATTAGAAAGTAGTATATTAGATCCTTATTTAGGCGTGTTAGAAGTAAAGTTTAATGGTTTTTTATTAAGTTATATTAAAGATATGATTATGGAATGTAATGCAAGTGAAATATCTGTAAGCAAATATTGTCTTGGAAGGGCTATTAGCAAACATTATTTATTTTAAAGAAGAGAGCGAGGGAAAGGATTATGAAGGAATTATTAGCAATCACTTTAGAGAAAAGTGGAACATTAAGTACTGAGGCAATTATAATACACATAATATCAGCAGCTTTAATATCAATAGCAATTTATGTTTCTTATTGGTACACTCACGTTGGAACTTTATATAGTAAAAAGTTTAATGTTTCTTTAGTTACTCTTACAATTTTAACAGCTACAGTTATGACTGTTATAGGGAATAATATAGCTCTCTCTCTTGGCATGGTAGGTGCTTTATCAATTGTTCGTTTTAGAACAGCAGTAAAAGATTCTAGAGATGCAACTTATATTTTCTGGGCAATTATAGTAGGAATTTGTTGTGGAGTTGGTGATTATTTAGTAGCAGGAATAGGAACCTTAGTAGTTTTTATTGTGTTACTTTTTATGGGTAGAGTAAGAAATGAAAATAGAATATTACTTATTATACGTGGCTCAAGAAGCAAGGAAATTGAAATTGAAGGAATTATCTTTGAATATTTTAATAAAAAGGCCTTATTAAAAGTGAAAAATACTACAGATACAGCAGTAGAATTTATTTTTGAAATGTCCCGCAGCGTATATAATCTTTCCTATAAAAGGGATAAAGGTATTACAGAAAAGCTATATTCCCTAGGAAATATTGAATATATAAATATAATTACTCAAAATGATGAAATAAGTGGGTAAAAAATGAAGAGCAAATTAATATATATAGCAACAGCTATATTAACAATGGTAATATGTATTGTTTTATATAAATTCAATATTAATAATAAATTAGATAGAGTTCATCAGCATAAAGATTCTAGGTGGGAAGCTATTAAAACTGAAGAAAATAGAGAATTTCAAACACATCTTCCTATTATAAAAATTGATACTAGGGGGCAAAAGATACCAGGGGAAACTATTACAATGGATGGAGAGATAGTAGGTTATACAACTACTGATAATGGTGAAGGAACTATTAAAACTGATTTTTCTGTTATTGATTTACAAAAAGGTTTAAATAGCATTACAGATAATCCTACCTTATCTTCAGTAGCAGAAATAAGGTACCGAGGGAATTCATCTCGTTTTTTTAATAAAAAGTCTTATTCTATACATCTTGTTTTAGAAGATGGGAAAGAAAATAAAAAAGAAATTGCAGGTATGTCATCACATGATGAATGGGTGCTTAATGGACCATTTCTAGATAGAACACTTATGCGTAATTATCTAGCATTAAATGTTTCGGGTGAAATTATGGAATATGCTCCAAGTGTAAGATATTGTGAAGTAATACTTGATGGAGAATATCAAGGAATTTACCTTTTGATGGAGAGTATTAGTAGGGGTAAGGGTAGAATAAATATTCCAAAGCCAGATAAAAAGAGTAAAATTACTAGTTATATTATAAGGTGGGATCGTGAAGGGAAGGGAAACCAAGAGCTTAATAATTACGCCTATTATACTTATAAAAGTGGAATTTCAGCATTAGATATAAGGTTTCCAGGGATAAATCAAATAACTGATAATAAAAATGAATATATAACAGAAGATATAAGTAAGATAGAAAAAAACTTATATTCTTATGATTTAACTAGTGAAAACAATGGTTATATAAAGTATATAGATTTAAATAGCTTTGCAGAGTATTTTATAATTAATGAATTTTTTAGAAATATAGATGCAGGACGGTTTTCTACCTTTTATTATAAAGATGCTAGAGGAAAATTAAAAACAAGTGTATGGGATTTTAATAATGGATGTGATAATTATATAGACTATCCACAAGGAAATTCTGGATTTAGTATGATTAATGCACCTTTATTTGATGTTCTAATTAAAGATGAGAAATTTGTAGATACAGTTATAAATAAATATAATAAATTAAGAGAAGATGTCTTAAGTGAAAGATATTTAATTAATTATATAGATGAAACAAGTTTATGGCTAGGGGATTCACTAGATAGAAATTATGAAGTATGGGGATATGTATTTGATTTATCAAACTATAATGCTAAGTATTATTTAACACCAGTAGAAAGAAACTTTACAAGTTATGAGGAATCTGTAAACCAGCTTAAAGACTTCATTATAGCTCGTGGAAATTGGCTTGATAATCATATTGAGAGTTTGTATCAGTATTCTCATGAATCTAAGAATATAAATGAATTAATAAAATAATAAGGCATATGAAAAGAAATGAAAAGCCAAAGATTCGAAGCATATTTGTCACGAGGCGAGGAGATGAAATTCAGTCATGGTGGGTCTATGGCTGGATTATGACGACGAAGCATTCGTGGTAAATAGGCAAGAATACTGGCTTATTATTTATTTGATTATGCCTAAAGATTAGGAGAAATCATATGAAAAAATTTATACTTGCTACTGTTATATTGGTTTTAGGTATTTTTGCTTTGAATTATGCAGTTTATTATGGTGGCTTTTATATTGATTTTAATCCTAATAAGCCTATAACTGCTATATCAAAAAGTGATAGTGAAAAAATTTATATAAAGGAGAAAGAGGGAGAATATAAGGAGATTTTAATTAAAGGAGTAGAGGTTTCAAGCAGCATACCAGGACATTACGGAACTGATTATGCAATTGACAAAGAAACCTGGATTAGGTGGTTCTCAGAAATACAAGAAATGGGATCTAATACTATTAGAGTTAATACTATTTATAATGACATATTTTATAATGCATTTTATGAATACAATATAAATAGAGAAGAACATCTTTATTTACTACAAGGTATTCAAGTATCTGATTATGCTAATAACTCAGAGAAAGATGCTTACAGCAGAGAATTTTATGATACTTTAAAAGAAGATTCTTTAGATATTATAGATATAATTCATGGTAAGAAAAGTATTATAACTAATAAGATTAAGGGGAGTGGAAATTATAGAAAGGATATTTCACCATGGGTATTAGGATATATAGTTGGTAATGAGTGGAACCCTGGGACTGTAGCTTATACAAATAATAGAGGATTATATAGCAAAACATACGAGGGAAAGTATTTTAGTACAAAGGAAAGTGCAACAGCTTTTGAAGCAATGCTTGCAAAAGTTGTGGATTATATGGTTTCCTATGAAAGTAAAAAATATAAAACACAAAGACTGATATCTTTTATTAATGACCCACAAAATGATCCATTTGTATATGATGAATTTTATGCAAAACAACTTAGTAAATATAATGTGATTGATGCAGAAAATATTATTACAACAGATGAGCTTCAAAGTGGATTCTTTGCATCTTATAGGTTATATGAATTTTGTCCTAGATTTTCAGATTATTTCTCAAAAGAGGAGAAAGAAAACCTAAGAAATATCTTACCTAACTTAAATAAAGAACTTTTTTATGATGGTTATACTCAGTTATTAGCAAATTATCATTCTATGCCTGTAGTAATTACTGAATATGGTTTTTCTTCATCTAGAGGTACTGATGACATAGATGGCCCATTGACAGAAAAAGAGCAAGGGAAGTCTTTAGCTTCAACTTATAATGATATTGTAAGTTCTGGGTGTAATGGTGCAGTAATTAGTACATGGCAGGATGTATGGCAAAGGCGTACTTGGAATACATCTTATTCAGTTAATGTAAAAGAAACATATCGATGGCATGATATTCAAAGTAGTGGCACAGGATATGGACTTTTATCCTTTGATACTGGTGAAAAAAAATCTACCTGTTATGTAGATGGAGATTTATCAGAATGGGAAGAAAAAGATGAAATATTAAATAGTGGAGGGATTAATTTATCTGCAAAATATGATGAAAGCTTTCTATATTTACTTATTGAAAAAGAAGGAATAAGTGAAGAAACTAAACTTTATATTCCTATTGATATTACACCTAAAAGTGGTAGTACAGTAATGGAGGACTCTAATCTTAACTTTGAACTAGGAACGGATTTTCTTATTAGTATTAATGGACGTAATGACAGCAAAATAATGGTTCAGAGACGATATGAAGCCTTAAGAGAAAATTATCTTATGCAAACTAATAACGAAGATCCATTTATTTTATTTCCAGCAAAAGATTCTTTAGAATTTGTTCCTATTAATATGATTTGTAAAAATGACAACTTGATATCAGAGGATATGACAGATGAAGAAATTATTAATATAAAATTATTTAAAACTTATGAAACAGGGGAATTGGTTTATGGAAATGGAAATCCAAATAGTAAGGATTATAATTCTCTTGGAGACTTTTGCTATGGAGAAGATTTTGTAGAAATACGTATTCCTTGGCAATTACTTAATTATTATAATCCTGCAGATATGGAAGTTCATGATGACTATTATGAAAATTATGGAGTAGAGGGAATAAGTATTACAGAAATATATATTGGGGCTTATGAATTAGGTTATGAAGGAATAATACCTATGGAAGCTATTAAACTAAAGGGGTGGAGAGATAAAATATCATATCATGAACGTCTTAAAGAATCATATTTTATTTTAAAAGAAAGCTGGGGTAGGTAATATGAATTTTAATGTTGATAAAATTATCTACGGTTATCTTTTTATATGCATTTCCATTCTTCTTTACAATATTGTTTATATATTTTATTCCAACATAAAAAAAAATAAATATAAAAAAATGACTATATATTGGCAGGAGCAAATTAATAAGCAAATTGAGCTAATTAGCAATAAAGATTTCATAGAAGAAATCCATAAGAAAATTATAAAAAGAAAATTAAAGAATATAAATCAATTGATTTGCTATGTTCGGGGATTAGATATATTAAAAGAAGAAGAGAAAGATATAGGAAAATATTTAAGTGAAATCTATATTACAATTCAATCATTAGCCTATAATTATAGTAAAAAGGAAAATATGGAGAAAGCTTTTTTTGCTTTCTTTATTTCTAAATATCCACCTATAAAGGGAAGAGAATATAATCTACTTATGGAGATACTTATTTCCTATTTAGATAATTCTACTATATATTGCAGGGAAAATGTTTTGAATGCTTTATATGCATTAGGAAATTTACAATCTGTAGAAACAGCATGGCAAATTATAAATGATGGTCAGTTATTTCATCATAAGAAATTGCTTTCGGATGGGCTTATAAAATTTAATGGTGACAAGGAAAATCTATCAGAGCAACTATGGAGTCATAGAAATAAGTGGGATGATAATCTTATGGTAGCTGTTGTACAATTTATAACACTTGTTTCAGATAACTTTAAAGAACCTTTCTTTGAGGTGCTTAAATTAGAAAAGTTAAGCCTAGAAATTAGGTTATCAATTTTAAGATATTATAGGCATCATATATATAAACCAGTTCTACCTTTATTGTTAAGCTATTTGAAGGATGAAAATAAAATAAATGAAAATATTAAAATTGTAACAGCTTCTGTAATTGAAGTATATCCTAGCGAAGAAACTATTGAAGCTTTAAAAGGAGCACTTCATCATTCAAATTGGTATCTTAGATATAATTCTGCAGTTTCTTTAGTTAATTTAAATATAGATATTTATAAGATACAAGATGTTTTAGACGGAAAGGATATTTACGCAAAAGAAATTCTTACTTATATGATAAAGCAAAGAAATGGAGGTTAAAAGTTATGATAATGTTTATAGAAAAGTTTATGGTTGGAGTTGGGATGTTTTATTTAATTTATATCCTATTATATACATCATATCTTTTTTTATCTGTCATAATAGGAGCATGGCAACTTTATGAAAGAGATCGTATGATTAAACTTCGTAATGAACTTAAGCATAATTATTACCTTCCTATTTCTATAATTGTACCTGCATATAACGAGGAAGTTACTATTGTAGATAGCATAAAGTCTCTTTTAGAATTAAATTATAAGTTATATGAGATTATTGTAATAGACGATGGTTCTTCGGACAATATGGTAACTAAATTAATTGAAGTATTTAATTTAAAGCCTATAAATAGGCCTATTCACAAAAGATTATTATGTAAACCATATGAAAAAATTTATGAAACTATGATAGGTAAAATTAAATTTACCCTTATAAGTAAAATAAATGGGGGTAAAGGAGATTCAATAAATATGGGAATAAATGCTTCAAAGTTTCCTTATTTCATAACTATTGATGCAGATTCTATGTTACAGAAGGATTCCCTTGAGAAGATTATTCAACCAGTATTAGAAGATGAATCTATTGTGGCGGTTGGAGGATTAATTCGTGTAGCCCAATGTGTAGAAATTGAGAATGGAGAAGTGAAGGATTATCATCTTCCATCAAACTTAATTACATGTATGCAAGTAGTAGAGTATGATCGTTCTTTTCTTGCTTCAAGAATTTTAATGGACCAGTTTAATGGAAATTTAATAATATCAGGTGCTTTTGGCTTATTTAAAAAAGACATTGTCATAGCTGTTGGAGGATATGATAGGGAAACGTTAGGAGAAGATATGGAATTAGTTTTAAAATTACATACCTTCTGCCGTAATAATAATAAAAAATATTCTCTTCGTTATGAACCAAATGCAATATGTTGGAGCCAAGCTCCCTCATCATTAAAAGATTTGATGAAACAAAGACAAAGATGGTATATTGGGTTGTTTCAATGTATGCTAAAATACTATAGAGTTTTTACAAATTTAAGATTTGGATTAGTAAGTTTTATTTCTTATATGTATTATCTTTTATTTGAGCTACTATCACCAATAATAGAGATTTTTGGTATTATTACAATGATTATAGCTTGGAATTTTAGACTATTAAATATTTCTTTTATGATAAAATTTTTCCTTCTTTATTCAATATACGGATCAGTTTTAACAATAACAGCATTTTTTCAAAGGATATATACACAGAATTTGAAGATAAGTTTTTTGGATTCTTTAAAAGCTATATTTATGTGTTTTTTAGAAAATATATTCTTTAGATATATTATTTCCTTTGTAAGATTAACGTCCTTCATTGGATATAAAAACAAAAAGAATGAATGGGGAGATATTAAAAGAGTTAAAAATAGCAATAAGTTATAGACTGTAAAGTAAACTTAATGCTACAATTTCATGTCATAAATTTAGAATAACTTAAGTAAAGTATCTTGAAAAGGTATCAGTAGGTGGATATAAATATTAAGAGTAATAGAATATTATATAGTCAACATATCGATTATGCTATGAAACCTTCGACAAAAATGCCGGGGGTTTTTACAGTATTTACAGATTTAAAATTACATAATAAATAAGCAAATAAAAATTTTAGCATAAAATATAAAAAAATACAAGATATCAATAAAAATACAATTATTTTATAAGAAAATGGAAAATTAGTAATATAAAAGGTGGAGTATTTGAAAAATTTAGTATATAATAATAACATGATTATATCATAGGTCATAAAATGACTAAAACATATAGAATAAAGGGGGAATATATATTTCAAAATCACTTCTTATAAAAAATATTAAAACAGTAGTTACATGTGATTCTAATGATAGAGTCCAGGAAAACGTAAACATACTAATAGAAGATGGAATTATAAAAAACATAGGAATAGAAAAATGTGATGTAGATGAAGTTATAGATGGAACTGGAATGATAGCTTACCCAGGACTTGTTAATACGCATCATCATCTATATCAAACGTTTACAAGAAACCTTCCACAAGTCCAAAACTTAGAACTTTTTGATTGGTTAATAGAACTTTATGAAATATGGAAAGGTTTAACACCAGAAGTAATGAGATATAGTTCATTAGTAGGAATGGGTGAATTATTAAAAAGTGGATGCACAACATGTTTCGATCATCATTATGTATTTCCAAAAGATACAAGTGGAGAGCTAATAGATGTTCAATTTGGAGCTGCAAAAGAGTTGGGAATAAGAATGCATGCATCAAGAGGAAGTATGTCATTAAGTAAGAAAGATGGAGGGCTACCACCAGATACAGTAGTTCAAACTGTAGACCAAATATTAGCAGATTCAGAAAGACTAATAAAGAAGTATCATGATACAAGTAAAAACTCAATGAGCCAAATAGTATTAGCACCATGTTCACCATTTAGTGTAACAGGGGAGTTAATGAAAGAGTCAGCAGTACTAGCAAGAAAATATGGAGTAAGACTGCATACTCATTTAGCAGAAACAATAGATGAACAAAATTTCACATTAGATAAGTTTAAAATGAGACCATTAGAGTATATGGAAAGTTTAGGATGGATAGGACAAGATGTATGGTTTGCACATGGAATTCACTTCAATGATGCAGAGTTAAAGAGATTGGCAGAAACAAAAACAGGAATAGCACATTGTCCTATATCAAACATGAAACTTTCATCAGGAATAGCAAGAATACCAGAAATGATAGATTTAGACATACCAGTAGGTCTAGGGGTAGATGGAAGTGCAAGTAATGATGGATCAAATTTACTAGAAGAAATAAGGGTATCATATTTATTACACAGATTAAACTCAAGTAGAAAAGCACCATCAGGATATGACATATTGAAACTTGCAACAAAAGGTGGAGCAAGAGTATTAGGTAGAAATGACATAGGATCACTAGAAGTAGGAAAAGCAGCAGATTTATTTATGATAGATAGTAATAGAATTGAATATGTAGGAACTCAATATGATCCTAAATCAGTATTAGGAACAGTAGGACATAAGGGAGAAGTTGACTATACAATAGTTAATGGAAAAGTAGTAGTTAAGAAAGGTAAATTAGTAGGAATAGATGAAGAAAAAATAGTAGCTGAAGCAAATGCCGAAGTAGAAAAACTTATAGCAAAAGCTTAGAACAAGTATTAATTGATAAAAGGATATGACTAAACCTTTTAAGTTTTACATTGAAATGAAAAAGTTTACAAAAAAATAGGAGGCATTTATTTTGAAATTTAAAACAAAGAATAGATCATTATTTGACGTTGATGGAGTACCAAAGATAACAACAGCTATGCCGTTAGCAATGCAACATCTTTTAGCAATGATTGTTGGTAATATTACACCAGCTATTATAATATGTGGAGCTATAGGTGCTGACGTTAAAACACAAACTTTATTAGTTCAAGCAGCAATGATAGCAGCTGGACTTTCAACACTACTACAACTTTATCCAATTTGGAAATTTGGATCAAGGTTACCAGTAGTTACAGGGGTAAGTTTTACATTCGTACCAACATTAATAAGTTTAGGTGCACTTTATGGATTAGAAGGAATCTTTGGGGCGCAGTTAATAGGTGGTATTGTAGCTATTATAGTAGGTATATTTATTAAGCCACTTAGAAAACACTTTCCACCAGTAGTTGCAGGTACAGTTGTTTTAACTATTGGATTATCTCTTTATGAAGTTGCTGCTGGATATATGGCAGGCGGATTTGGGTCACCGGATTTTGGAAACCCTAAAAACTGGGGTGTAGCTGTATTTACATTAATAGTAGTATTGATTTGTGATAAATTTGCAAAAGGTTATGCTAAGTTGGCATCAATACTTATAGGGATAATTGCTGGATATATGATTTCAATACCACTTGGATTAGTTGATTTCACTGCAGTTAAAACTTCCGCTTGGTTTTCATTACCTACATTTATGCCGTTTAAAATGGTATTCAGACCTGATGCTATAATAACTTGCATATTAGTATATATAGTAGGGTCAATTGAAATGGTAGGAGACTTATCAGCTCTTAGTGGAGGAGCATGTAACCATGAAGTTACGGATAAAGAACTTTCAGGTGGAATAATTGCAATGGGAACTTCTAGTGCTATAGCAACATTATTTGGTGGGCTTCCAGTTGCTACTTATAGTCAAAATGTTGGTCTTACTATTATGACAAAAGTTACTAGTAGATTTGTAATAGCAATTGCTTCTGTATTTATGCTTGTAGCAGGATTTCTACCTAAATTTGGTGCGTTTGTAACAACAGTACCAGCTGCTGTACTTGGTGGAGCAACAGTTATGGTATTTGCTATGATAACAATAGCAGGTATTAAAATAATAATTGGAGATGAGCTTTCTTCAAGAAACGTAACTATAGCTGGTCTTTCAATTGCTTTAGGTATGGGTATTGTAGGAGTTGGTAAAGCTGGTGCACTAGATTTATTCCCACAATGGGTAAAAGTTATATTTGGTGAATCTCCAGTTGTAATTTCTTCTTTATTAGCATTTACACTAAATTTAATCTTACCTCAAAAATCATTAGCAGAAGAAGAAGAAGAATTTAAAGCTATGGATATAAGTATAACAGAAGGTAATTAAGTATTTAAATAGGAATAATAAAAGTTAATTAATTGTAAAGTTAAAAGAACTAATACGTATATTAAGTATTAGTTCTTTTGCTTTTTAGATAAAAACCTTAATATAGGAATGAGATAGATATATAATAAAAATGTTTATAAAAAATGTTAATATTTTAAATGAAAAATATAGTATAATATTTTCTATAATCTAAAATTAGGAAGTGTGAGGAATATTAAGATAAAATAAAAATAATTAATTGGTAAATAATTTAGAATATAATAATAGATGAGGTAAATAAACATATGACAGTAGAATTAGAAAAATACTACAATAAGTTTTGTGAAGACAAAAGATTAACTAGAAGACATGGACAAGTTGAATATATTACTACTATGAAGTATATTCATGATTATCTAGAAAATAATAAAAATACAAAGATTTTAGATGTTGGTGCTGGAACAGGGAGATACTCTGTACAACTAGCAAATGAAGGATATGATGTTACTGCTATTGAGCTTGTAAAGCATAACTTAGGAGTTTTAAAGTCAAAGAAAAGTTCAGTAAAAGCAATGCAGGGAACAGCATTAGATTTATCAAGGTTTTCAGAGAATACCTTTGATATGACCTTGGTGTTTGGACCAATGTATCATTTATATAAATTTGAAGATAAAGCAAAAGCACTACAAGAGGCAAAAAGAGTAACTAAGGTTGGAGGTATTATTCTAGTAGCTTATTGTATGAATGAATATAGTATATTAACATATGGTTTTAAAGAAAATAATATTCTTGAATCTATTGATAATAAGAAGGTTGATAAAGATTTTCATGTTATATCAGAACCAGAAGATTTATATGATTATGTAAGAATTGAAGATATTGATAAGTTAAATGAAGAAGTAATGCTAAAAAGGATAAAATTAATTGCAGCAGATGGCCCAGCTAATTATATGCGTCCTATTTTACATGACATGGATGAAGAAACTTTTAAAGTTTTTCTTGATTATCATTTTTCTACTTGTGAAAGACCAGATTTATTGGGAGCTAGTGCCCATACATTAGATATTTTGAGAAAAGAATAATAAAAATAGAAAAATAAACTTTATATAATTTACTCAATGTGGTGATAATTAGCATATAATAGTATTTTAAATTAGAAAATAATTAAGGAGGGGCAGTTATGTTAGTTGAAATAAAAGGTTTAACAAAAAGTTATAAAGATTTTAAAGCCATTGATATTGAAAAGTTAGAAGTTAAAGAAGGAGAAATATTTGGGTTTTTAGGACCTAATGGTGCAGGTAAAACAACAACTATTAGCATCTTAAGTGGTCTATATTCCAAATATGATGGAGATGTTAAAATATTTGGTAAAGATATAAAAGATGATCCTATTTTTATAAAAAAGAATATGGGTGTAGTTCCACAAGATTTAGCTATTATAGATGATTTAACTGCTGAAGAAAATGTAACTTTCTTTGGAGAATTATA
>JARIDB010000150.1 GCA_029257045.1 Clostridium sp. | reverse complement strand
TATTGTATGAATGAATATAGTATATTAACATATGGTTTTAAAGAAAATAATATTCTTGAATCTATTGATAATAAGAAGGTTGACAAAGATTTTCATGTTATATCAGAACCAGAAGATTTATATGATTATGTAAGAATTGAAGATATTGATAAGTTAAATGAAGAAGTAATGCTAAAGGATAAAGTTAATTGCAGCAGATGGGCCAGCTAATTATATGCGTCCTATTTTACATGACATGGATGAAGAAACTTTTAAAGTTTTTCTTGATTATCATTTTTCTACTTGTGAAAGACCGGATTTATTGGGAGCCAGTGCCCATACATTAGATATTTTGAGAAAAGAATAATAAAAATAAAGAAATAAGTTTTATATAATTTGTCCAGTATGGTTATAATTAGTATATGATAGTATTTTAAATTAGAAAATAATTAAGGAGGGGCAGTTATGTTAGTTGAAATAAAAGGTTTAACAAAAAATTATAAAGATTTTAAAGCCATTGATATTGAAAAGTTAGAAGTTAAAGAAGGAGAAATATTTGGTTTTTTAGGACCTAATGGTGCAGGTAAAACAACAACTATTAGCATATTGAGTGGTCTATATTCCAAATATGATGGAGATGTTAAAATCTTTGGTAAAGATATAAAAGATGATCCTATTTTTATAAAAAAGAATATGGGTGTAGTTCCACAAGATTTAGCTCTTATAGATGATTTAACTGCTGAAGAAAATGTAACTTTCTTTGGAGAATTATATGGGTTAAGAGGTCAAAAACTTAAAGATTCAGTTAAAGAAACATTAGAGTTTGTTGGGTTATGGGATAGAAAAAAGGACTTTCCAGTTAAATTTTCTGGTGGTATGAAAAGAAGGTTAAATATAGCGTGTGCTATAGTTCATAAACCTAAGCTAATAATTTTAGATGAGCCAACAGTAGGAATAGACCCACAGTCAAGAAATAACATACTTGAAACCATCAAAAGTTTAAATGAACAAGGTTCAACAATAATATATACTTCTCATTATATGGAAGAAGTAGAAGCTATTTGCACAGATGTTTGTATAGTAGATAAAGGAAAGATAATTGCTAGAGGTAATACTGAGGAATTAAAAGATTTAGTAAGCCATGAGGATGGAACAAGAGCATCCTTAGAAGAAGTATTTCTTAAACTAACTGGCAAAAGTCTTAGAGATTAGGGGGATGATATTATGAACTTCCTAACAATTGCAAAATATAGATTGATTCAATCTTGGAGAGATAAGCAAAGCCTTATATCCATGGTGTTAATACCTATATTTTTAATATTAATACTTGGGAATGCTTTAAAAAGTGATGAAGATTTTACATCTAGAAATATAGATAAAGTTAATGTTTTATATATAAATACTGAAACAAGCAATACATCTAAAACCTTTGAAGATTTTATTAATAGAGAAGAGCTTAATGAAATTATAGAACCTAAAAAAATAGATAATATTGAAGAGGGGAAATCCCTTATAGAAAGTAGAAAATATGATGCATTAGTTATATATGATGAAAGCTTAAAGGGAAAGTTACAAGTTATTGGTTCAGATTACAACCAATTAGGAGTATCTATAGTTAAAAGTATTATAGATACCTATAGCTCTTCAGCTAATTCCTTTGAAGCACTTGGAAAAATTAAAGCAAGAGATTTTTCCTTTGTAAAACACAATAATTTAAGTGAAGAGACTATTACAGTATCAGGTAAAAAGCCATCTTCTATAGATTATTATGCAATAACAATGTTAATCATGATAATAATGTATGGCTCAATATATGGTAACTTTGCTATAGATAAATCTTACTATAGTACAGTAGGAAACAAGATAAAGTCTGCTCCAGTAAGGCTTGGATCAATATTTATAGGAGAAGGAATTGGTGTGGTTGCCACAATAATGCTTCAGGTAATAGTGCTACTCTTAGTCTCTAACTTTGCATTTGGAGTTAATTTTGGAAATAGTATTCCTCTTATACTATTAGTTTCTTTGTCACTTTCAGTTCTTTCAACAATTCTTGGTATATTTGCATGTATGATAACTAAGAAAGGTTTACTAGGGTTAGCACTTTTAAATGTATTAGTACCTATTTTCACTTTTTTAAGTGGTGGGTTTGTTAAGGTAAACTTTAGTGGTGTTCTTGGATTAATATCTAAAATAACTCCAAATTACTTAGCTACAAATGCTATATTTAAAGATATATATGGTGGTGCGAGTATAGAAGTATACCTAAGCATACTAGGAATTTGGATTATTTCTGCAATGCTATTTTTAGGTGCAAAAGTAATAGGAGAAAGGGAAAAGATATGACAATATTTAAAACAACTTTAAAAAGACTATTTAGAGCAAAATTAAATATACTATTTTTATTAGTACTACCTCTTATATTTATGCTAATTGCTTTTTCAGGATCAAATGGAACACCACCATTAAAGGTAACTATTATAGATAAAGATAATACTAAGATTACAGAAAGTATAATAAATAATATAAAATCTAAAGCAGAAGTAAACTTTAATAATGAAGATACAATACAAGATAATTTAATTAATAATGAAATTGACTATGCTATTATTATTGAAGAAGGCTTTACACAAGATTTAATTGATGATAAGGACCCTCAAATAAAAGGATTTGAAGCAAAAGAAGGTAATACTTCTATTGCAATAAAAGCATCGTTAGATAACTATATTAATATATTAAAATCCTTTGCTAAAAACACCAATAAAAATGAAGAGGAATTTTATAAAGCATTAAATTATTACTTAGAAGGTTCATATAGTGTTTCTTACTTAAGTTTAGATAAAGGTGAGGGGAATAAAGGAAAGACTGCAGCAGCAATGGGATTTATAGTCTTAAATATGCTATTTTCAGCAACTTCTGCCACAAATATTATATTGAAAGATAAAGAGAAGAATGTATTTACTAGATTATTTACTACTCCTTTAAGTAGGTTTAGTTATATAATTCAAAATTTAATTGCGTTTTTGGTAATTACATTTACTCAAATAACTTTATACTTCTTGATGTTTAAATTTATATTTAAGTTTAATTTAGGAGATAATCCCTTAAGTATTTACCTATTATTTTTAATATTTGGTATATTTACAATATCTCTTGGAGTATTTATTACTACACACTCCAAGGATTTAAGGGTTTCAGGAACTATAACAACACTTATAATTTTACCTTTTGCAATGCTTGGAGGATGTTTTTGGCCAAGAGAAATTATGCCTAAGTTTTTAAAAGATATTTCAGAATTTATTCCAACAACCTGGATAAATACAGCTACTAGTAATATTTTATATGGTGGATCATTAAATGAATCTACTGGAACAATAACATTATTAGTTGGGATATCAATAATACTACTTGGACTATCTTCTAGTAAACTTAAGAATAGAATTTAAAAAATAAATAAAAATTAGTCTTAGGCAAGTTATAAATGCCTAAGACTAATTTTTTTTATTAAATTATTATTTAACTAGTACTGGGTTATTTATTTTAACATATCTAATATCTTATTTTCTGGAGTTGAAGAATCACAACGAACTTCTATTTCTTTATTTTTATTAACAATAAATCCTGGTACAGTTGGAATATTATATTTTTCTCTAAATGAGTTAAGTCCATTATCCGAAAAGTTCTCACTATCTACATAATAAATAGTTGTATTAATTTTATTAGTCAATCCACTTAACTTTTTAGCAAACTTACGACAGAATGGACATGTTTCTCTACCAATATAAACAACAGCTAAATCGTCATTAGATAATAATTTATCTACTTGTGTAGAAAGTATTTTTTCAAATAACTTTATATCCTCTTTATAGTCATCTTTTTCAAACATATCTTTCCTCCTTGCTTTTATAATAGTATATCAAAATTAGATTACTACATCAAATTTACTTGAACTAAAAAAGACATAAAATTGGTATAATATAAATAGATAGAATATTATCACGAGTAATTTTGGACTTAATATATTTATAGTAAAACTTAAATATAAAAATAAAGGGGGAGAATTATTATGACAAAAACTATAAAGAAGCTATTAGTAGTTATTGACTATCAAAATGATTTTGTAAATGGAGCACTTGGTTTTGAAAAGGCTGTAAAATTAGAAAAACCTATATATGATAAAGTTAATAAATATTTAGAAAATGGAGATAAGGTAGCATTTACTTATGATACTCATTATGAAGAATACTTACAAACAAGAGAAGGTAGAAATTTACCAATATCACATTGTATAAAGGGAACTAATGGACATAATTTATATGGAAAAATAAATGAGTTTTCAACTGTAGAAAATACATTTTATTATGAAAAAGAAGGCTTTGGAATATCTCCAAGAGATATGATTAGATTAGCAAGAGAAATAGGAGAGGATATTCAAGAAATTGAAATGGTTGGAGTCGTTACAAATATATGTGTAATTAGTAACATAGTAATGTTTCAATCAGAGTATAGAGATGCTAATATTATAGTAGATGCAAGTCTTTGTGCCAGTTTTGATGATAATCTACATGAAAAGACATTAGATGTAGCAGAAGGTTTACAAGTAAAAGTAATTAATAGATGCTAGTAGAAAATAATAAATAATAGTAAAAATGTGTTTATAAAGTTCAAAATAATTAATTTAATATTAAAGTAAATCTTTATAACATATATTTTAAATGTAGGAATAGCAGTATTTTGATACTACTATTCCTATATTTGAAAAGAGGTATTAATCAATATTACTTATTAAACAAATTAATTTATCAGAATTATTTAGTTCTGTAATGTTTGTAAAACCAGATACCATTAAGTCGTTTATTATACTTTCCTTTGTTACAAAGTGATTATGAGCTCCTTCTTTCCAGTCACAAATTAAGAGTTTACCATTATTTTTTAAAACTCTTTTTACATCTTCTAATAATTTTCCTGGATTTTTAAGTTCATGATGAACTGTAATCATAAAAACTAAATCAGCAGTATTGTCAGCTAAAGGTATTTTATTTTCACTCATTACAGATGCAGAAAGTTTACCATTTAAAGCGGGTTCTCTATTGCTATTTACCCATGTAACCATTTCTTCAGAAATATCAAATCCGAACCCTTTAGAATTAGATAATTTATTTAAAAATACTTCAGAAAATAATCCAGTACCTACACCAATATCTACAATTGTACTTTCATTAGGTAAATCTAATTCCTTTATAATTTCATCTATATCAATTAGATTTAATCTTTCAGGATTATTTAATTTATCTAATTTTTTTACATCAAATTTATGTTCATTCATTTATTATAATCTCCTTTATTTTAATATATTATTATTTATTTATTCCACATATTGTAGAAAACCATTCATACTTTCAGTTATATTTATTAAATTTTCTGTTTATAAGAATAACCTATTATAATATATATTTCAGTAACTAAGTTACATAAAGGAGTTTAGTTTTAATTTAATATAAGACATATAAGAAATTTTATTTATATAGGAGGAGAGCTTTAATTATGAAAAAATATATTATTGCTTCAATTATTGGTGGATTATTAGGTTATTTATATTATAAAAAGGTTGGTTGTGTAAGTGGGACATGTCCTATAACTTCTAACCCATATATTTCTATTATATATGGTACTATAATGGCAAATTTAGTTGCTTCACTAAAATAATAAAATATTTATAAACAATTATGTGATTTTGATTTAATTTTAATCTTTCTTATATTTTAGACTAATTTTCCCCGACTATTATATAAGCATAGTAAGTTTATAAAAAAATATGGAGTATAACTTAAGTGGAAATAAATAAAAAGAAAAAATGTTAATTAATTCAGAAGTACTACTAGAGGTTTTGAAATTTTTTCAAAGCCTCTTTTATATATATAATAATACTAAGTGTAATGGTATAACTTACATAATAGATATGAAACTCTATTTATTGAAAATATTAAGCTTCAGAAGAAGCTTATTTTTCAACTCAAATTGCGATATGGAACTTTGGTGAAGGGTATGATGTTAAAGAACTTATAGGTGAAGAAATTTAATATTAAGTTTTTATTTATAGAAAATTTATATTATTTATTAAATTAAAAAAATTACTTAAGTAAATTTTAGAAAATATCAAAATAATGTGATAAGATTAAAGGTGATATAAGTATAAATTATATAATTTGTACTTATAAATTTATATTACTTTATATAGAAATATAAAAACTGGAGGATTAAATGAAAAAATTAGCAACTAATTTAACAAAGAAAGAAATAGCCTTATCTGCAACATATAATAAATGGTATAAGATAGTCGAAGATGAAATAAGATTATTTGTTGATGAAACAGCCGTAGATGAAAATAATAAGTTAATAAATAAAATATATTGGAAAGAAGATAGAGGGGAATTAGGTTTTGAGGGTCCAGACTCTGTAGAAGAATTTTATGAAAAACATAAAGATCTAAAAGTTAGACTTTTTGTAAAAGCTGAAGAAAAGAAGATATATAATGAATATAGAGTTACAAAATGGAATGCAGGAGAAAAAGATATAGAAATTATATTTGCTTAGGAATTTAAAATTCTAAGTATTTAATTAAATTGGAAGTAGTAATTTTTAGTTGCTGCTTCCAATTTTAATTTATATAAGGGTATTTAGGTTTTGAAAATAGTAGAATTATTAGAAACCTTGTTATTCCTTTTTCATATACTAAAAGTAATAATAATTTATAGGGATAAAAAGATGAGTTCAAATAAAAATGTTAAGAAAAGAAAGACGGAAAGAAAAAAATCAAAAGAGA
>JARIDB010000089.1 GCA_029257045.1 Clostridium sp. | reverse complement strand
GATTCTCACTTTCGTTCAAAAGAATTGCTGGTTTATGTTTTACTTAACTTATTATTTCTGTTCAATTTTCAAAGACCATTGCCCTATATCAAAACTTATTATTTTAATATTATAGGCTTACCTCTTCATTAGAAGAAGTTCCTCTGAAGACTAGCTATATAGCCAGTTTTCATTATTTTTATTTGTCACCCTTAAGCGACTTCATCATCTTATCATTTACTTTTTATATTGTCAACAACATTTTTAAATTATTTTTCAAAGTTGTTATTAACTTCATTTATGTAACTGACGAATTACATATTATCATTTCTGTAACTTATTTATCTTATTAAGGTTCTATTTAAATTAACTTATTCTTCATTTTCTTTAATTTACTAACTTTTTTTATTTATTCCTTATAATGATATACGTGGATACGTTTTTGTTAATATTTTTCATATATCTTTAATTATTATGAGTTTTATATTATTATTTATTAAATAACCTTAATGTTTATCTAGAATATTATATTTAAAAAAGGAAAAAATAATTAAAATTAAACTTTATTTAGGAGTGATTTTTTGAACAATTTATTAGATAATGATTGGAACGACTTACTTTCAGAGGAATTTCATAAAGATTATTATCAAAATCTTAGACTATTTTTAATTAATGAATATAAAACTAAAATTGTCTATCCAAATATGTATGATATATTTAACGCCTTAAAACTTACAGCTTATAAAGATACTAAGGTTGTCATTTTAGGGCAAGATCCTTATCATGGTCAAAATCAAGCTTACGGACTATCATTTTCCGTTCAAAAAGGAGTTAAGACACCACCTTCTCTAGTTAATATATATAAAGAACTTCATGACGACTTAGGTTGCTATATACCTAATAATGGTTACCTAAATTCATGGGCTAATCAAGGTGTTTTAATGTTGAACACTGTTTTAACTGTTAGAGCCCATGAAGCAAATTCTCATAGGAATATGGGCTGGGAAATACTTACTGATAAAATTATATCCCTTCTTAACGAAAGACAAGAGCCAATAGTTTTTATTTTGTGGGGAAATCCTGCTATAAGTAAAAAGAATCTTATTACTAATAGAAATCATTATATTATTACAGGACCTCATCCAAGTCCCCTTTCTTCTTATAGGGGCTTCTTTGGAAGTAAACCATTTTCTAAAACTAATGAATTTCTTAAATCTATAAACTTAGAACCTATTAACTGGCAAATTGAAAATATATAAAGGTACTTATGTGCCTTTTTTATTTCTTTATACTTTTATACCTTGAATATATAAGAGCTATTATTATCCCTATTATTGAACATCCTGAAAATGATAATATAAAGTTATATATAAATATTCCTAGTAATATACCTATTCCAGATCCAAATGCCAATCCCTTTGCTAAGTAATCAAAATCCTCATCTGATAAAATCATCTTCTTCATTTTATTCCTCCTAAAATCAAAAGTTCATTAATCTAATTATATATATAACATCTTAATTTTTTCTTAACTCTATGTTAAAGATTAATTAATTTATACTTTTTTTCTATTATTTCCCTTATGGTTTATGTTTCATTACGGTGTTTTATACTTTATTTATATCTATATTTTATTAAAATGTAATTTTTATATTTTATTAAAATATATTTATAATAGATTAATAATAGGAGCTACAAAATGAAAATTATTCTTTTTATATTATTATTGATAACTTCTTCTAGTAATGTTTATTTATATTTTTCTTATGGTAAAAAAAATCTTTTGCTGAAAAGGCAGTTATCTATTACCTTGAAACAATACGATATGTTAAAAAGTAAAAATAAAAGTATTAAAGATAATGAAAGAAAATTAGATAAACCCATTGAAATAAGGTTTTCAATCCCAAATTATAAATCTGGTATAGTAAATTCTAATAGTAATCTATTTATAGCACCCTTAAGTAATTCTAATGTTCTTAGAAATTTAACTCAGACTACTGAAGTATCTATTCTTGATTTTTCAGAAATTAATACTGATACTTGGTATTATGTTAACATACCAAACTTTAATAATATTAATTCTAGGGGTTGGATTAATTCTAAAAACTTCACTGTTTTTTATAGTACATCCGAAAATTTAACAAGATAAAAAAATAATATCTAATAACTTATCTGTAATATAAGCCTATTATAATTTCACAAAAAAATAAAATAGGAGCAATAGCTCCTATTTTTAAGTAAATATAATCATATATGTTATGAACACCAAAATACTTAATACAAAAGGTATATTAACTATTTTCTCTTCCTGTTCTTCTAACTCTAAATATTCTGTTCTGTATGCCCCTAAATTATAATTACCTTGTACATTGTAATTAACATTATTGTTAGTTTGATATTCATTTTTCAATTTAGGATTTACTTTTTCTAGTTTTTTTATTAAGGAATATACTATAATTCCAAAAGCCAATGCTATTGCTGCCCAATAAAATGCTCCAATCAACTTATCAAATATTGGAGTATTTATCATGTTGTATTCTTGATTTTCTTGAACCCCTTCTATAATGCTTGAATTTTGTATTAAGTATAAAACCTTTGTAAGAGTTACGGATGTCCCATTAATAATAAAATGCATAAGTACTGATGCAAATATGCTATTTGTTATTCTAACTACTAAAGCTAATATAAATCCTAAAGCAAAAGTATATAAAAATTGCTGTGGATTTAAATGAAATATTCCAAAAAATAAACCTGTTACTATTGAAGCTATATATTTATTTTTTTTATCGTATCCAGACAGAATTATTCCTCTTATAGTTAATTCTTCTGATATTGCAGGTAGTACAGCTACTAGTAATAGTAATGATGCATAGTTTGTTGAACTTATTTCATTTATCATTTCTGCCACATCATTATTAAAAAAGAAAGTACTTATTAAAGATAAAAATGACATAACTGGCTGAATTAGAAAGCTTATTAAAACTATTATTCCTAAACTTTTCTTATTAAGTTTATTTAGCCTTAGTATTTCTTTTATTGGTCTCTTACTTAATATTAAATATATAATTCCAGGAATTATAAAAATTACTGTATGATTTATAAGTAGCATTACTCTTATATCGCTTATTCTTAAAGCTTTAAATAGCGCACCTAAAATTAATGCTCCTAAAATTTCATATATTAAAATTATTAAAAAATATCCATTTGCTTTTTGTATCCTTTTCACAAAAATCCCCCCATGTACTTAAGTAGTGTATAAATAACACTTCTTTGGAAATACTTTAAATAAGCTTTAAATTTATTATTTAGTAGCCTCTCCCAAGTTTTATTTATATATTAAAAACAGTCCTTTTACTTAAGGATTGTTTTTATTTTATAGCTAAGATTTCCTTTCTTAGTATATTTAAAGCATTTAATGCTGCTCTTTTTCTTATCTTATCCCTTGTACCAGATAACTCTAACTTTTCTACTTTAGTTTTCCCATTTATATATATTCCTATATAAACTAATCCCACCGGCTTTTCTAATGTACCTCCTCCTGGTCCTGCAATTCCAGTAGTCGATATTCCTATATTAGTTTTAACTTCTTTAGCTATGCCAATAGCCATTTCTTCTGCTATTTCTTTACTCACTGCGCCATATTTATCTAGAGTTTCCTTTTTAACACCAAGCCTTCTCATTTTAGCTTCATTTGAGTAAGTAACTACACCTTCCATAAATACATCTGATATACCTGGATATTCAATTAGACTTGATGCAACTAGTCCTCCTGTACAAGATTCAGCGGTACTTATTGTAAGTTTTTTATCACATAATAGCTTTGCAACAACAGATTGCATTGAATCTTTCTCTTCTTCTGCGTATATGTAGTTTCCTAAAGTTTCTTTTATCTCTTCTATAATTGGATTAATTAGATTTACGCATTCTTCTTCATCTTTACCTTTAGCTGTTAGCCTTAAAATAACATCTGAATCCTTTGCATATGGTGCTACCGTTGGGTTAGTACTATTTTTTATTAAGGAATCTATTTTAGTAGCCATAATACTTTCTCCTATTCCAAATAGCCTTAATGTTTTAGACCTAATAGTACTACCTGTCTTTTCTAATAAATACTCTTTTACATAATCTTCAAACATAGGAATAACTTCATTCGGAGGTCCAGGCATTACAATTAAAATCTTATCATTCTCCGATAAAATTGCTCCTGGCGCTGTCCCATTTGGATTTTTTAATATTATAGAGTCAACAGGCATGTAAGCTTGTTTTCTATTTGATTCTAAAGCTTCACCTTCTTTTATATTTAAGTAACTCTTGATCCATTCTAATGAATCATTATCTAATTTTAAATCCTTATTAAAAAATCTCGCTCCAATTTCTTTAGTTAAATCATCTTGAGTTGGTCCAAGCCCTCCTGTTGTAATTATTAAATCACACTTTTCAAAAGCTCTTTTAAAAGCCTCCAAAATTCTTTCTTCATTATCTCCAATAACAGTTTGATTATAAACATCTATTCCCAAACTTGCTAATTCTTTTGATAAAAATTGTGCATTTGTATTAAGAATATCTCCTAATAAAATTTCTGTTCCTATTGCTATTATTTCTGCTCTCATTAGTCCACTTCCTTAATATTTTTATTTAATTATAATTTTACCATATATAATTATTTAACCCTATTTCTTTTATAAAAATTAAGTTGTCTAAAATAGTTCTTCCTATTTTAGACAACCTTTTATTTATACTTATTAGCGTTTATATAATAATCTCCTGTATTATTTAAACCTTCTTCTAGTATAGAAAAATTACTATCTTTTAACATAGATGTTATCATATCGATATTTTTTTCATCTTTATCCTTTAATGTAATGGTAAAATTGTCATTCTTATCTACTACTCCCATATAGTCATAGATATTACTATATTCGCTAAGCCCTAGTTCTCCATTAATATCCATCTTATAATCAGGCATACTTCTTCCCCCTTTTTATCTCATGTTTATTTTTAATTTTATAACTTATATTATTTTTCCTAAATTGAATATAATTATTCTATAGTTTTTTGCTATCTTCAATTATTTTTCTTATTTGACTCTCAGGAACTTCTTCATATCTTGAAAATTCTGTTTCAAATCTTCCCCTAGCTTGAGTCATTGAACGTAAATCTGTAGAATATTTGAATATTTCTCCAAGAGGGACTTCAGCTATAACCTTTTGTAAATTTTCATAAGGTTCCATGCCTAATACCTTTCCTCTTCTCTTATTTATATCACCTATAATATCTCCCATGTTTTCTTCTGGAATAATAACTTGAAGTTTCATAATCGGTTCTAATAATATTGGTTTTGCAAGTTCAATACCCTTTTTATAGGCTATTGATGTTGCCATTTTGAAAGACATTTCAGAAGAATCTACTGGGTGAAATGATCCATCATATAATGTAGCCCTAACACCTACAACTGGGTAGCCTGCCAATACACCTTTTTCTATGCAATCTCTAAGTCCCTTTTCTACAGCTGGTATAAAGTTTCTAGGAACAGAACCCCCAACTACGTTATCTACAAATTCTAAGTCAAATTCATTGTCTTTTCTTTTTTCAAATTTTATTTTTACATCTCCATATTGACCATGCCCTCCAGATTGTTTTTTGTGTTTTCCTTGGACATCTGAATTGCCCTTGATAGTTTCCCTATATGGTATTTTAGGAGTTCTTAATAAAACTTCTACCCCAAATTTATTTTTCATCTTACTTGCTATAATCTCTAAATGAGTCTCTCCTACTCCTGAAATTATAGTTTCCGCATTTTCTGTATCTCTTTTTACCTTAAAAGTCGGATCTTCTTCTAACAACTTTTGAAGAGATGTAGATATTTTGTCCTCATCGCCCTTACTTTTTGGAACTATAGCCATTGATATATTTGTTTTCGGGAAATTCATCTTATCATATATAATCTTAAAATTAATATCGCATAAAGTATCTCCTGTTTCTGTATATTGAAGTTTTGCAACTGCAGCAATATCCCCTGCTATAACTTCCTTTGTCTGTATTTGATTTTTTCCATTCATAAAGAATATATTAGAAATCTTCTCTAACTTATTTTTATTACTGTTAATTACATTAACCTCATTACTAAGTTTTCCCGTTATAACTTTGAATAAAGATATTTTCCCAACAAAAGGATCAGCTATAGTTTTAAAAACTAAGGCTGAGAAAGGTTCCTTTTCATCATAATTTCTAAAAACCTTTTCACCACTTGTTTCAAGAACTGCTTTTTGCGATATAGAATGTTTTGGTGATGGAAAACAACTTATTACATCTTCAATAAAAGACTCCATTCCTATAACTTTAGTAGAACTTCCACACATAACTGGTGCAATATCGCCGTTTGTACAGCCCTCTATAAGACCTTTATATATTTCTTCATCACTTAGTTCTCCCTCTAAAAAATACTTTTCTAAAAGTTCTTCACTAGTTTCAGCTACCGCCTCCATTATATTTATCTTACAGCTCTTTATTTTCTCTAATATCTCATATGGTGGTTCTATTTCTTTAACATTATTATTTTCATCATAAATTCTAACTCTTTTAGATATAACATTTACTATTCCATTAAGAGTGTCTTCTTCACCTATTGGAAATTGAATAGGAACAACGCTTCTTCCAAATTTATTTTGAAGACTTTCCAGGGTCTTTTCATAACTTGAATTTTCTCTATCTAATTTATTTATAAAAAATGTTCTTGGAAGTTTTATCTTATTACAGTATTCCCAGGCCTTTTCTGTTCCAATTTGTACCCCTGACACGCTGCAGACTAAAATAGTTGCAACATCAGCAGCTCTCATTCCTTGAATCAATTCCCCTGAAAAATCAAAGTATCCTGGTATATCCAAAAAATTAATTCTATTTTCATTGGATTCAATAGATGCTAAAGAAACTGATATTGATATTCCTCTTTTTCTCTCTTCTATATCAAAATCAGATACAGTATTTCCTTCATCTACCTTTCCTAATCGGTCAGTATATCCCTTAGAAAATAGTAAAGCCTCTAAAAATGATGTTTTTCCAGATGCCCCATGGCCAATAAGTCCAATATTTCTTAACTTGTTCATATTATAACTTTTCATAAAATTAATAATATTTATATTTAAATATTATTTTTACACCTACCTTTCATTAAAATCTCAATAGATTTGATCAATATCTTTTTGCAAATCTTGTGTTTATAAATTTTAAATCTATAGTATATGTAATTTTATGCTAATGCCTACTAAATAATAACGTACTCTTATATAAATTTAAAAAACCCATAATAAAAAAGATACCTAAAAAGATATCTTCTCAAACAAATATTATAATTAACCCTTTATTTTATCTTTAATAAATAGTACTAAATACCCAAATGATCCTCCAGATGTATCAATAATTATATCTCTAATATGCATCTCTCTTCCTTGTATAAAAAATTGATGCACTTCATCAGAACATGCATATAAAAATACAAATAAAATTGAATATAATTTAGCACTCTTATTAAAGTAATACCTATTTAAATTATATGATAATAAATATAATATTAAATATTCAGTAAAATGAGCTCCCTTTCTAACAATAAAAGATGCTAGGTTTCCAAAATGATCATTTAATTTAATCCCCATATAACTAAAAATTCTTATTACTAAATCACTTTGTCCATTGGAAATATCTGCTGGCTGATTTGACATATAAAAAATTAGACTCATCCAAAATAATAGTAATATCCAAGCTACTATTTTCTTCTTTTTGTTCATATATTTCTCCTTAAGTTACCTATAGTTAATAATTATTATACATCATTAGTTTAATACACTCTAGTTATTAATTCTTTTCAACTATATATTTATTTATATAAGCTAATGATTGCTCTAATAGATTTTGACCCCTCTCTAAGTCCTTCACATTAACCTCTAAATTATATATTCTTTGTTCAACTAAATTCATTAATCCTTTTATATCATTTAGAAGTTTAGCTTCATAGGATACTTGAATTCCATCCGAATCAACATATGCCTTTTCAGGTACAGATCCACACTTTACACATTTAATGTACATCCCCTTTTTCTCTGTATCCTTATAGATCTTAAAAATATCATTACCACAAGTTGAACAATTAGGCAAAATTATATGATCTTCAATAGTTACCTCTATATCATATTTTTCTTTACATTGACAACAGCTTAATTTACCTTCTTCTTCATTACTTTCAATTTTAAATATATTTCCACTACAACCTTCTTTTTCACATACAAACGTTCTTATCATTAATAATTAAACCTCCTTACAGAAAGATTATATCTATATACATTTAATATGCTTTTAATTAGTGATATATTCTAATTAATAGAATATATTTCACATATAAAGAAAAAAGTAAAACAAAATAAACTTTACTTTATTTGTCTTACTTTTTAATGTATTAATATAAAATTTAATTAGATTCCTTTATTTTCTCTTGAATCTCTTTAATAGCTTTATCTAAATAGGTAGTATCTTTTCCAGCTAAAACTAGCTTTCTCTTTTCTAATTTTAAATTAATTAATTCTTGTTCTAAATTAATATTCTTACCCATATAAACACTCCCCATCTAAGGATAAGACCCTACTACTAATATATATAATATCCTATATCCATTATTATATATCATTTTTTATTCTATTCATAACTAAACCTTTAGCTAATTTTTTAAATTATTCGACAAAATTCATTAAACCTTTATATAAAGTAAAAAAGCTACGATATTTATCGTAGCTTTCCTATTTGGTGGAGGTAAAGGGATTCGAACCCTTGACCCCTTGCGTGCAAGGCAAGTGCTCTCCCAACTGAGCTATACCCCCAAAAATGGTGGACCTTCAGGGACTCGAACCCCGGACCGACCGGTTATGAGCCGGTTGCTCTAACCAACTGAGCTAAAGATCCAAATTACCTAGCAACGTTCTACTCTCCCACACAGTCACCCATGCAGTACCATCGACGCTATAGAGCTTAACTTTCCTGTTCGGAATGGAAATGAGTGTTTCCTCTACGCCATCATCACTAGATGAATTTAATCTCCAAATCTATGATCTGGTTTGATTAAAGTACTCAACTATGTTGAGCTTCAGAGTGTTCTCTGAAAATTGCATATGAATTACTTTGCCAAAATCTTTGGACTTGATTTGGTCAAGCCCTCGACCTATTAGTATTAGTAAGCTCAATATGTTGCCAT
>JARIDB010000110.1 GCA_029257045.1 Clostridium sp. | reverse complement strand
TTAATTGATGATAATAAAGCTAAAATAGGAAGAAATATATTAGGAATAAAAATATTAGGAAATAGAGAAAAACTTCTAGAGATAGTAGAAGATAAAAATATAGAAGTAATTATAATTGCACTACCATCTACGGATGAAAGTAATAGAAAAGAAATAATTGATATATGCAAGAAGACAAGCTGTAATATAAAGATTGTTCCAAGCTTTTATGAATTTATAGATGAAAACATTCCGCTAAAGTCTATAAAAAATGTAGATATAGAAGATTTACTTGGAAGAAAACAAATACAACTTAATAATGAGGAAATATCAAATTACATTAATAATAAAACAGTTTTAGTAACTGGTGGTGGAGGTTCAATAGGGTCAGAGCTATGTAGGCAAATATCAAAATTTGGACCTAAGAAATTAATTATATTTGATATATATGAAAACAATGCCTATGACATACAAAATGAACTTAAATACAACTATCCTAATTTAGATTTAGAAGTTTTAATTGGTTCAGTAAGAGATAGAAATAGAATTGAAGATATATATAAAACTTACAAACCTAACTTAGTTTTTCATGCAGCAGCTCATAAACATGTGCCACTAATGGAAGACAGTCCTTTTGAAGCTATAAAAAATAATGTATTTGGAACTTATAATGTAGCAGAATTTGCTTCAAAATATAAAGTTGAAAGATTTGTTCTTATTTCTACAGATAAAGCTGTAAATCCTACTAATATAATGGGAGCAACAAAAAGGCTGTGTGAAATGATAATACAATCTATGGAAAAGATAAGTTCAACAAAATATGTTGCAGTAAGATTTGGTAATGTACTCGGGAGTAATGGTTCTGTAATTCCTTTATTTAAAAAACAAATAGAAAATGGAGGACCAGTTACATTAACTCATAAAGATATAACAAGATTTTTCATGACAATCCCAGAAGCAGCACAATTAGTACTTCAATCTGGAGCCTTTGCAAAAGGTGGAGAAATATTCATCCTTGATATGGGTAAGCCGGTGAAAATATATGATTTAGCTTCTGATTTAATAAGACTTTCAGGCCTTAAGCTTGGTGAAGATATAGAAATTAAAGTAACAGGCCTAAGACCTGGAGAAAAACTATATGAAGAACTTCTAATGAGTGAAGAAGGAATTAAAGAAACTAAACATAAAAGTATATTTATAGGAAAACCAATCTTTGAGGATATAGATGCATTAAGAAAAAATCTAAAAGACCTTGAAGAAGTAGTTAAAGAAAATAATAAACTAAAGTTAAATTTAAAAATGAAAGAAATAGTTAAAACTTATAAATCAGAAGCCATTTTTGAAGTAGCTACTGATGAAATCTAGTTGTAGGAGCTGAATTTACTAATGAATGGATTATTAATAATTGGAGCAGGGGGCCATGGAAAAGTTATTTATGAAGCAGCTATTTTATCTGGTAACTTTGGCAATATAGGATTTTTAGATGATTCTTATGAAGAAGATTCTAAAAATGAATTAAATGTTATAGGGAAAATAGAAGATTATAATAAGTTTTTAAGTAAATATAAAAATGCCTTTGTTGCTATAGGAAATAATGAAAGAAGAGTTGAATTAATTAATAAACTATTAGAGTTTGGATATAAAGTTCCTGCAATAATACATCCTAAAGCTTATTTAAGTACATTTTCTAAAGTTGGAAAAGGAACAGTATTACTTGCAGGTTCAGTAGTAAATGTTAATAGTAAAATTGGAATAGGTAATATAATTAATATTAATTCAACTGTGGATCATGATTGTATTTTAAAAGATGGATGTCATGTATGTTCAGGTGCAATTGTGAGAAGTATGGTCACTTTAGGAAAGAAAACAACAGTTGGAGCTGGAGCCTTAATAAAATCAGGACAAGTTATTAAAGAAGGAACAATTATAAAAGATGGAGAGAAAATAATTTAGGTAGGGGGAATATTATGAAAAGATTTATAGATGCTTTAAGTAGTGCAAGTTTATTAATAATTTTAGCACCAGTATTTGCAATTATAGGAATATGTATAAAACTAAATTCTAAAGGACCGGTATTCTTCACTCAAATGAGAATTGGAAGAAATAATGAGTTATTTAAATTTTATAAGTTTAGAAGTATGAAAATTGGGACTCCAAATGTATCTACAAATAAACTTGGTAATTCAAAGTCATATCAAACAAATGTTGTAAAGTATGGAAAAACATTGACCCTTAGGGGAACTTAATTAATAAATGATTGAATGATGAGGGCGAGGTGAGCATGGGATTGCGATGCAGAGCCTGTAAGCCTTGTTGGGTAAGGGTTATAGAAGTTGAGAATAGTTAGAAAGATTACATACAGGTTACACGTACTACCATTCAATCATAGGGTGGGAAAATGGATGATTCAGGGGGATTACATATGTATTTAAAGGTTAAAAGGTTAGGAGATCTAGTGTTGTCGTTAGTGGGAATGATAGTTTTATCCCCTTTGTTTTTGATTCTTATTGTGGCTATTAAGTTGGACTCAAAAGGGCCAGTTTTATTTAAGCAGAAGAGAGTTGGAATACATAAGAAACATTTTAATATATTGAAGTTTAGAACTATGAAAGTGGATACGCCAAGTGATATGCCGACGCATCTACTGGAGAATCCAGATCAATGTATTACCAGGGTAGGGAAGTTTATGAGGAAGACAAGCCTTGATGAGTTGCCGCAGATTTGGAATATCTTTGTTGGGCAGATGAGCATTATTGGGCCGAGGCCGGCTCTTTGGAACCAGTATGATTTGATTGGTGAGAGAGATAAGTACTGGGCTAATGATGTGCTGCCGGGGCTTAGTGGTTGGGCACAGATTAATGGTAGGGACACT
>JARIDB010000125.1 GCA_029257045.1 Clostridium sp. | reverse complement strand
CTTTCCATTCCGAACAGGAAAGTTAAGCTCTACAGCGTCGATGGTACTGCATGGGTGACTGTGTGGGAGAGTAGAACGTTGCTAGGTTAGTAATAAAAAGACTTAAGATTTATCTTAAGTCTTTTTTTATTCTATAAACTAATAAATTAATAAAGTAAAAGGTTATTAACATAAAGTAAACTTATATTAAACTTTTTGTTAATAACATTTCACCTTTGGGGATTATTAATTTGTTTAAAAAAATGTTAAATTTTTATATAAGAATGTCTTTTTTACTAAAGTTTATATGAGCAATTAAATAACAAACTATTGTAGTTATAACCATACATATAATAGCATTAGTTGTTGTTAAACTTTGATTGTTAAGCTCTATAGCTAAGGATGAGTTTAACAAACTATTTGAATTTGAATAAGTTGTAAATAGTAAGTGACTATATTGTTTTACTGAACTTATAGCTTGAGTAGCGATTGTTATAAATATACCTATTATTACTGAAGTAGCCATAGATGTCATACTACTCTTAAATATTGTTGATAACATAAATACAAAAGTTGTAGTAGTTATTAAAAATAATACTTCATATCCTAAAGATTTAGTTGCAAATTCTTTGTTTGATACCATCTTTGAAGTATCTGCTATGGATGACAAAATCATTTCCCCTGAATCACTATCATAAGTCTTTTCATATTTCTGTTCAATTCTTATTGGATAATCTTTTGGATTTAAGTCTGAGGTCATATTAACCACACCCATTCCAATGAACTGAGGAATAATTATTAAAGTTATAACTGTTATAATAGAAACAATATATTTTGAAAGTAATACTTTTCCTCTTTTAGCTGGTTGAACTAATAGGAATTTTAAAGTTGCAGGAGTACATTCACCAGATAATATATCACTTATGAATACGGCTATACCAACTACAAGAAGTCCTAATCCAAACATCATATTTAAGTTATTTAGAAAATTAAATTGATGATATTCCCATCCTTGTAAAGGAACTATGTTATGTTCTTTTAAATATTTAAGATTTTCTAAAGTCTCTTTAGACTGTACATACCATCTTTTATTCCATTCAGATATTCCTTCTCTTTCAATTTGCTTAATTTGTTCCTCTGTAGTTTTTATTTCTTCATTAAGTTTTTTAATCCAAGCATCTTCGGTAGTTCCTTCTTTTAGAACCTTTTTATTTTTTTCAATATCTTCTAATAAATATCGTTCATGTTCTTTTGCACTTTGAAGCCATTCTTGGTTATTAGTGCTTTCCGCTTCTTTAATTGATTGTCTTGCATAAACTAATTGTTCTTCAGACATTTTTATTTGATATTCTGGTGAAGACCATTCTCTCATATTTTTATCTGTTTTATAAGTTCCAAAAACAGTAAGTCCAACAAAAGCTAAAAATAATACAAAGACTATCCAAGTTTTAGATCTTTTAAATATTTTAATAAATTCATTTTTTATTAAAGTTAATAACATTATCTTATACCTCCTTCAACTAATTCCATGTATCTTTGCTCTAATCCATGTCTTAATTTAAATACTTCATTTACTGTATAGTTACTTTTAATTAAGTATTCTATAAGTTCTGAAGTGGTATTTGTATTTAATATGATTTCCATTCCATCATCTATATTCTTGGCTGATTTAATATAAGGTAAGGATTCTAATTTAGATAAATCAATTTCTTCACTTGTTCTTAAACATATAATGTCCGTATCTGTTGCCATTGAATTTTCGATTACATCTTCAACAGCTTTAATTACTCCATTATTAATAAAGGCAACTCTATCACAAAGGTTTTGTATTTCAGATAATATGTGAGAAGAAATAAATACAGCAATACCTCTTTCTTTAGAAGCATTTTTAACTATCTCTCTAAAATCTATAATTCCTGATGGGTCAAGACCATTTGTTGGTTCGTCTAATATTAACAATTTGGGATTAGATAAAAGAGAAGCTCCAAGACCTAATCTTTATTTCATACCTAAAGAGTATTTTTTTACTTTGTCATCAATTCTGTTTTCAAGACCAACAAGTTTTATAATTTTTTCTACTTCTTCTTTAGACAATCTTCTGATTCTTGCAATTTGCATTAAGTTTTCCCTACCAGATAAGTATTTATAAAGTTCAGGGTTTTCAACTACAGCTCCAACATTTTTTAAGGCTTCTTCTGTTTGAGATTTTAAGTTATATCCACAGATTGATATTTCACCTTCTGTTGGTTTTATAAGTCCTACCAGCATTCTGATTGTAGTAGTTTTACCAGCACCGTTAGGGCCTAAGAATCCAAATATTTCTCCTTCCTTAACAGAAAAACTTATATTTTTTATAATTTCTTTTTTTCCAATTGTCTTTTTAAGATTTTTAACTTCTAATACATTCATTAACATACCTCCTATTTTATATAAATTTTAGTATATGAATCTTAATATTAACGTTATAAGAATCTTAAGATAATCTTAAAAAGGTAATTTTATAAAAGTAATAAACTTTTAATTGAATTTATATATAAAGATAAAGGTTCTGTAAAGTAGTTTAATAATATATAGATATAATATGTTAAGAAAATAAAGTAAGTAATTACATAATTTAAAAGATGTTGAAAGCTGTTAAATTATAAGATTTAAGGAGGTACGAAATAAATGTGATAAATGTAATAAAATGGTATAATTATTTATATTTATTAAATTACGTCAAAGGAGGAGTACTATGGCACAGATAACAAGTATAAATGCAAAAAAGGGAGAGCTAAATGATAATAGAATTAAGTTATTTCATGAAGGAAAAAACTTTGAAAGTTATAATTTTATGGGTTCCCACTGTGTTTCAGAAAACAGAAAAAGAGGTATAAGATTTACGACTTGGGCACCTAATGCAAAAGATATTTATGTAGTTGGAGAGTTTTCTGATTTTAAGCCAAGAGAAGAATTTAAAATGGAGAAAATAAACGAAAAAGGAATATGGTCTCTTTTTATTAAAGGATTAGGAGAAGGACTTAAATATAAATATTATATTATAAATAGACATGGCCAGCCTGTTTACAAAACAGACCCTTATGGTAAGTTTTCAGAATTAAGACCTAATACAGCTTCAGTTATAAAAGGTGAAATTAAATATAAATGGTCAGATAAAAAATGGTTAAATAGAAGAGAAAAAGTAGATATTTTAAAAGAGCCAATAAATATATATGAAATGCATCTAGGGTCATGGAAAAGAAAAGAGGGCGAGTTTATTACTTATAAAGAATTAAGTGAGATATTGCCAGATTATGTGGAGAGTATGGGATATACTCATGTTGAATTTATGCCTTTAGTAGAACATCCATTAGATGCTTCATGGGGATACCAAGGAGTTGGTTATTATTCAGCAACTAGTAGATATGGGAATCCTGAGGAACTTAAAGAACTTATAAATGCTCTCCATAAAAAAAATATTGGAGTAATTCTTGATTGGGTTCCAGGACATTTTTGCAAAGATGAGCATGGGCTTTATATGTTTGATGGTACACCTACTTATGAATATAAGGAAGATTGGAAGGCTGAGAATAAAGGCTGGGGAACTAGTAATTTTGATCTTGGAAAACCGGAAGTTAGAAGCTTTTTAATATCTAATGCTTTATATTGGATTAAAGAGTTTCACTTTGACGGATTAAGAGTTGATGCAGTATCTAATATGCTTTATTTAAACTATGGAAGAAAAGAAGGGGAATGGATTCCTAATAAATATGGAGGGGATGGATGTCTGGAGGCAATAGAGTTTTTAAAGTTATTAAACACAACAATTTTAAATAATTTCAATAATATTATTATGGTAGCGGAGGAGGCTACTTCTTGGCCTAATATTACTAAGAAGGTGGAAGATGGTGGCATTGGATTTAACTTTAAATGGAATATGGGATGGATGAATGACACATTAAGGTATATAGAGATTGATCCTATATATAGAAAATATAGTCATAGTAATATGAATTTTTCTATGATTTACAATTACTCAGAGAATTTCATATTACCACTATCTCATGATGAAGTTGTTCATGGTAAAAAGTCATTAGTAGAGAAATCATGGGGAGATTATTGGAATAAGTTTGCAGGGCTTAGAGTATATTTAGGTTATATGATGGGACATCCAGGTAAAAAATTAAACTTCATGGGCTATGAATTTGCACAATTTATAGAGTGGCGTGAATATGAAGAGTTAAGCTGGGACCTTATTAATAAGTTTGAGATGCATAAAAGACATCTGGAGTATTGTAGGGAATTAAACAAGTTATATAAAGAAAACAATGCTTTATGGGAACTTGATTATGAAGAAGATGGATTTAAGTGGATAGATGCAAATAATTCGGATAAGAGCATATTCACTTTTATAAGAGAAGGAATAAATAAAAAGGATACATTGATTTTCGTATGTAACTTTACTCCCATTGTATATTATGATTTTAAGGTTGGAGTCCCTTATAGTGGTGCTTATAAAGAAATATTTAATTCTGATAATAAAAGGTTTGGAGGATCAAACCAATTAAATAATAATATTTCTATATCTGAAGAGGGAAAGACAAATAAAATGCCTTATTCAATTAAAGTCAAGATTCCACCTATGGCTGTATCAATATATTCTGTAGAAATATATGAAGAAGATAATAACCTTGTTAAAAGTAAGATATATAAGTTACAAAAATTTAAGTAATAAAAGTAAGGGTAACTAAATAAATATATAAGTATTGTAAATAAAATTAAGTTTAAAATACAAATAACAAAAAGGGGGATTAGCTTTGAATATTTTAATTGCAGCCTCTGAGGCCCATCCTTTTATAAAAACAGGAGGTCTTGGAGATGTTATAGGGGCATTGCCTAAGGCTATAAAAAAGTTAGGAGCAGATATTAGAGTAGTGATTCCAAATTATAGGGATATAAAGAAGGAAATAAAAGAGAAACTAAGGTATGTTAATAATTTCAATATTAACATTGGATGGAGAACTCAATATTGTGGGGTTTTTGAATATGACTATGAAGGGGTTAAGTTCTACCTTTTAGATAATGAGTATTATTTTAAAAGAGATGGACTTTATGGTTATTATGATGATGGGGAAAAGTTTGCTTTTTTTAGTAGGGCTGTTCTTGAATTTGTTAAACAGTTAGAGTGGACTCCTAATATAATTCATTGCAATGATTGGCAAACAGGTATGATACCTGTACTTCATAAATTAGAGTATATAAAGGAAGAAAAGTTCAAAAATATAAAAACTATATTTTCTATTCATAATTTATTCTTCAAGGGTGAATTTACGAAAGAAGTTTTACCGGAGTTATTTGGGTATGATTATGAAGCCTTTAATAATGGTAGCTTAGAATTATATGGAGGGATAAGCTTCCTAAAGGGAGGAATTCACTATTCAGATATAGTTTCAACAGTTAGTAAAACTTATGCGGAAGAAATTAAAACTTCTGAATATGGTGAAAAGTTAGAAGGATTACTTAGATATAGAGGATGTGATTTAAAAGGTATAGTTAATGGTATTGATTATGAAGAATATAATCCAGAAGAAGATAAGATTATTTATAAAAATTACAATATAAATAATATTGAAAATAAATATATTAATAAAGAAAATTTGCAAAAGGATCTTAAACTTGCAGTTAATAAAAACATTCCTATGATTGGAATGGTATCAAGATTAACACATCAAAAAGGTTGCGATATAATAATAAGTTCCCTTGAATCTATATTAGAAGAAGATGTGCAAGTTGTTATATTAGGAACTGGAGAAGAAATTTATGAAGAAGCATTTAGAGATTTTGAAAGAAGGCATGGTAATAAACTAAGAGCAAAAATAACCTTTAGTAATGAGCTAGCACATAAAATTTATGCTGCTTCGGATATGTTTTTAATGCCGTCTTTATTTGAACCTTGTGGGCTTGGACAACTTATAGCTTTGAGGTATGGAACTGTTCCAATAGTTAGAGAAACTGGAGGTTTAAAAGATACAATAAGCCCTTATAATAAATATGAAAATACAGGTAATGGTTTTGGATTTAAAAACTATAGAACTGATGAATTATTAAATACAGTTAAATATGCGTTAGAGATATATAAGGACAAGATTGCTTGGGATAAGATAGTCTTTGAAGCGATAAACTCAGATAATAGCTGGGAAAAATCAGCTAATGAATATATGAAATTATATAATGGTATTTTGGGATAATTCCATTATAAATTAAAACTATTTTAGAAAGGGTAGATGGGTATGAGAAAAAAGGAAATTGTGGCTATGATATTAGCTGGAGGACAAGGTTCTAGATTAGGAGTATTAACTAAGGATACTGCAAAACCAGCAGTACCATTTGGTGGGAAATATAAAATTATAGATTTTCCTTTAAGTAATTGTTCTAATTCAGGAATATATACTGTAGGAGTTTTAACTCAGTATAAACCTTTAGAGTTGAATGCTCATATTGGGATTGGAAGCCCCTGGGATTTAGATAGAAGGGATGGAGGGGTATCGGTATTGCCCCCATATCAAGAAGAAAAAGGTGGAGACTGGTATAAAGGAACTGCTAATGCAATATATCAAAATATAGAATATGTAGATAGGTATAACCCTGAATATGTATTAATACTTTCAGGAGATCACATATATAAGATGAATTATGATAAAATGCTAGATTATCATAAGGAGAAAAAGGCAGATGCAACAATAGCTGTAATAGATGTATCTTTAGAAGAGGCAAGTAGATTCGGAATAATGAATACTAAAGAAAATGGTGAGATATACGAGTTTGAAGAGAAGCCACAGGCGCCTAAGAGTACAAATGCTTCTATGGGAGTATATATATTTAAATGGTCTATATTAAAAGAATTTTTAAAAGAAGATGAAAATAATGAAGGTTCGGATAATGATTTTGGTAAAAATATAATTCCTAATATGCTTAATGCAGGTAAAAGACTAACTGCTTATCCATTCAGCGGATACTGGAAGGATGTAGGTACTATAGATAGCTTATGGCAAGCTAACATGGATCTTTTAAATATGGATAATGATTTAGATTTATACGATAAAAGATGGAAAATATATTCACAAAACCTTGTAAGGCCAGCTCATTATGTAGGAAATAAAGCGAAAATAGTAAATTCTCTCGTAGTTGAAGGTTGCATAATAAATGGAGAAGTAAAAAATTCAATAATATCTCAGGGAGTAACTATTGGTAATAATACAATTATTAAGGATTCTGTAATAATGCCTAATGCTAAGATAGGAAATAACGTATATATAGAAAAAGGAATTATAGGAAGTAATGCTATAGTAGATGATAATTATGAGGTTTATAAAGAAGGCTCAATAGAAGTTGTAGGAGCTTATAGGTATGTTGGAAATAATATAGCCTTTAAAGAAATATCTTTAGATGAAATAGATATTAAAGAGCTTGAATACTCGATTCTAGGAGGTGGATATAATGAACAATTGTTTGGGAATAATTAATTTAGATGAAGATCAAAGTAAAATGGGTGAATTAGTTAGATATAGAAGTTTAGCATCTATTCCTATATCCGCAAGATATAGAATAGTAGATTTTGTTATATCAAATATGGCTAACTCTGGCATAGAAGGAATAGGTATATTTACTGCAAATAAAGCAAGATCTTTAATAAATCATTTAACTAACGGTAGACCATGGGATCTCCATAGAAAAAAGGATGGTTTAAGAGTATTTAATTTCTCAGATTATGATCCAAATTACGATGATGTTCATAGTTTCTTAGAGAATATGGAATTTATAGAGCAGAGTAGAAAAGAATATGTTTTAATAAGTCCATCTTATATGATATGTAATATAGATTATAGTAAGGTTTTGAAATACCATATAAAGAAAGGAAATGATGTTACTGTAGTTAGTAAATCTATATATAATGCAGATGAAAAGTTTATAGATTGTGAAGTAATAAATTCTGATGAAAGTAATAGAATCATAAGCATGGGTAAAAACATAGGGAGACAGAAATCCGTAAAGATAAATATGGAAATGTATATAATGAAAACTGATCTTTTTGTTGATATGGTTTATGAATGCATAAGGGTAGGAATGCAAAGAAAGGTTAAAAGTTATATAAAGGCTAATTTAAATAAACTTAAAGTGGGAGTTTATGAATTTAAAGGATACCTATCTTGCATTAATTCAATAAAAGAGTACTTTGATACTAATTTAGATATATTAAATGAAGAGGTTAGTAATGAATTGTTCTATGGAGAAAGTCCAATTTACACCAAGTCCCAAGATGAGCCACCAACAAAATATACAGATATGAGTAACGTATCTAACTCTATAATTGCAAATGGGTCATTTATAGAAGGTGAGGTAAAAAACTGCATTATAGGAAGGCGAGTAATCATAGGGAAGGGAGCAAAAATAGAAAATTGTGTGTTACTCCAGAATACGGTAGTAGAAGAAGGTGCAATAATGAATAATGTAATAACAGATAAGGGGATAGTAATAAATAAAAAACAAATTATAAATGGAACAAATGAGTATCCAGTTACTATACAAAAGGCTGGAAATTATTAAGGGTTTAAAAAGATAGATTAAGAGAACGTTAGTAAGATACAATTAACTAATAAGATATATATGGTTTTAATTTAAATATTATATATGAATTTAATAATTATTTAGTTTGATAAAAGAATATTTATCAAACTAAATTTAATTAATAGAAGCTATTTAACTTTTTAATAACATATAAAAATAATTAAAGGGTAAAATAATAAGAGGTAAAATACGGTTATATGTAACTATTAGGAAATTCAACCTCTATATTTTACAACAAATGTTCCTGGTGTATCAATATTAATATATTGTAGGAACTTATAGTATAAGGAAGGATATTAAGAATAATATAAAACAATGAATAAAAGTAAAAAGATAAGTTATAATATAAATGATATCATTAAAAACGTTCCAAGTAAGGAATAACAAATTATCTCGCTAAACAAACTAGAAAAACTTTTTTAAAAAAGTATTGACGAAGTAGTTTACAGATGATAAGATAATGAAGTCGCTTAAGGGTGACAAATAAAAATAATAAAGACTGGCTTTCTAGCTAGTGTTTAGAGGAACTTCTTCCAAGGAAGAGGTAAGCCTATAATATTAAAATAATAAGTTTTGATATAGGGCAATGGTCTTTGAAAATTGAACAGAAATAATAAGTTAAGTAAAACATAAACCAGCAATTCTTTTGAACGAAAGTGAGAATC
>JARIDB010000179.1 GCA_029257045.1 Clostridium sp. | reverse complement strand
GGATTAGATAAAATGGATACAAATCAAAAGATCTTCGTTTATGACTTGGGTGGTGGTACATTTGACGTATCTATCCTTGAACTTGGAGATGGAGTATTTGAAGTTTTAGCAACAAATGGAGATACTAAACTTGGTGGAGATGACTTTGATCAAAAAATTATAGACTATATTGCAGATACATTTAGAGCTGATAATGGCGTTGATTTAAAAGCTGATAAAATGGCTATACAAAGATTAAAAGAAGCAGCTGAAAAAGCAAAGATTGAATTATCTTCATCAATGCAAACTAATATTAATTTACCATTTATAACAGCTGATGCAACAGGTCCAAAACACATAGATATGAACTTAACAAGAGCTAAATTCAATGAATTAACTCATGATTTAGTTCAAAGATCAATTGAACCGATGAAGAAAGCATTAAGTGATGCTGGACTTTCAATTGGAGATGTAAATAAGATAGTTTTAGTTGGTGGATCAACAAGAATACCGGCTGTTCAAGACGCTGTTAAGAACTTTACTGGAAAAGAACCTTCAAAGGGAGTTAACCCAGATGAATGTGTTGCATTAGGAGCAGCTATTCAAGCAGGTGTATTAACTGGAGAAGTTAAAGATGTATTATTACTAGATGTTACACCATTAACACTTGGAATTGAAACTTTAGGTGGAGTTGCTACAGCTCTTATAGAAAGAAATACAACAATACCAGCTAAGAAGAGTCAGACTTTCTCAACAGCAGCTGATGGTCAAACATCTGTTGAAATTCACATAGTTCAAGGTGAAAGAAAGATGGCATCTGATAATAAAACTTTAGGAAGATTTACATTATCAGGAATAGCTCCAGCACCAAGAGGAATTCCTCAAATTGAAGTAACATTTGATATTGATGCTAATGGTATAGTTAAAGTTGCAGCTTCTGATAAAGCAACTGGTAAAGAAGCTAATATTACAATTACAGCTTCAACTAACTTAAGTACTGATGAAATAGAAAATGCAGTAAAAGAAGCAGAGAAATTTGCTGAAGAAGATAAAAAGAGACAAGAAAAAATAGAAATAAAAAATAATGCTGATCAAGTATCATATCAAACAGCTAAGACTTTAGAAGAATTAGGTGATAAGATATCAGCCGAAGATAAAGAGAAAGTTCAAACTAAATTAGATGCATTAAATGCAATTAAAGATGATGAAGATTTAGAAGCAATTAAAAAAGCCGTGGATGAATTAAATCAAGAATTCTATGCAGTATCTTCAAAACTATACCAAGATGCAAATCCAAATGGAGCAGAAGGTTTTGATCCAAACAACATGGGCGGAACTCAAGAAGCACCACATGATGACAATGTTGTAGATGCGGATTTTGAAGTTAAAGAAGATAAATAATTGTAACTAATAGATGAAAAATATATAATATAGGAGGGAAGGCATTAGTCGTCTTCCCTTTTATAAATTTAAAATGGTGGTGGATTAGATGGCAAATAAAGACTATTATGAGGTGCTAGAGATTCAAAAAGGTGCTTCAGATGATGAAATTAAAAAGGCCTTTAGAAAGCTAGCTATAAAATATCATCCTGATAAAAATCAAGGTAATGAAGAGGCGGAAGGTAAGTTTAAGGAAATAAATGAAGCTTATCAAGTTCTTTCAGATCCAGAAAAGAAATCTAGATATGATCAATATGGAACAGCAGATTTTGATGGAGGCTTTGGTGGATCAGGTGGTGGCTTTGGAGGCTTTGACTTCTCGGAAATGGGAGGATTTGGTGATATATTTGATAGTTTCTTCGGTGGCGGCGGCGGAGGTCAAAGAAGACAGAATGGACCGCAAAGAGGTGCTGATTTAGAATATAGTATTAACTTAACTTTTGAAGAAGCTGTATTTGGAGTTGAAAAGGAAATTGCGATAAATAGAAGTGAAAATTGTGAACCTTGTAATGGTACGGGAGCAAAACCTGGAACATCTGCTAAAACATGTCCTACATGTAATGGACAGGGGCAAGTTAGAGTTCAAAGACAAACTCCTTTAGGAAACTTTGTAAGTACATCTGCATGTAATACTTGTGGTGGTTCTGGTAAAGTTATAGAAGAACCGTGTAATACATGTCACGGAAGAGGAAATGTTAGAAAAAATAGAAAAATCACAGTAAACATACCGGCAGGGGTTGATACAGGAAATGTTATGCCTCTAAGGGGTCAAGGAGAACATGGAAAAAATGGAGGACCTTCTGGAGATTTATATATAAAGATTAATGCTTCTCCATCTAAGGTATTTACAAGAAAGGGAAATGATATCTATATAGATACTCATATTTCTATGGGGAACGCAGCTTTAGGAACAGAAATAACTGTAGCTACTGTAGATGGCGATGTTAAATATCAAGTCCCATCAGGCACCCAATCAGGAATTTTGTTTAGACTTAAAGGAAAAGGAGTTCCAAAGGTGAATTCAACAGGTAGAGGAGATCAATATGTTAAAGTAATAGTTGATATTCCCAAAAACCTAAATGAAAAACAAAAAGATGCATTAAAAGCCTTTATGGAATCTTGTAATGAAAAAGTAGGAAATGAAACTACTACTACTCATAAGAAATCTAAAAAAGGATTATTTAATAAATAGAATTAGCATAGCTAATTCTATTTTTTTATATATAAGAATAGTTATCTGTATATCTACAAATAATAATCTGTATTTACAAATAATTATTATTAATATATAATTAAGATATAATTTAATTAATCTTTGGGAATAATGAAATAGAAATAGATTAAAATTAAAATTAAGGAGACTGATAATATGAAAACTGTAAAATTTGCTGGTTCACCAGTTACATTAATAGGAAAAACCTTAGTTGTAGGAGATACATTTAATGACTTCACTACAACTACAAATGACTTAGGAGAATTTACTTTAAAAGATACAAAAGGAGTAAGAGTTTTTTTAACAGTTCCATCAATTGATACTCCCGTATGTGATATGGAAGTTAAAAGGTTTAACAAAGAAGTAGATAGCTTAAACGGAGTAAAATGCTATACAGTTTCAATGGATTTACCATTTGCACAAGCAAGATGGTGCGGATCAGAAGGGGTTAATTCAGTTAAGACTTTATCAGATTACAAAGACAGAAGTTTTGGAGAAACAACAGGAACTTATATTAAGGAACTTGGATTATTAACTAGAGCTTCATTTGTTGTAGATTCAACAGGAAAAGTTACTTTTGTCGAGTATCTTGATGAAATGACTAATGAACCAAGTTATGATGAAATTTTAGAAGCTGCAAAAGCTACAAGATAAATAATATAAATCACGATAAAAAGATGAATTCTCTAGGGAATTCATCTTTTTTTACTTATAATTAGAAAAGCTTTAGATTTCAAATAATAAAAAATATTAATTGCAAAAAAAATTACTTAAACCTTTAGAGAAATATAAAAAAAGTTTTTTAATATAGATATATAACAAGTTTAAGAAGTAGTTCAGACTAGACATAAACTTAACATAAGTGTAAAATAATTAATTAGTCAAAGTATGTTTGAAAGGACTGATTTAAATGCAAGGAACTTGGATAGAAGTTAGAATAATAACTAAAAGTGAAGCACTAGAACCTGTTTCTGGAATATTTTACGGATTAGATTGTAAAGGGGTAGCTATAGAAGACCCTAATGATATATTAGGAAGAGATAAAGGTCCACTAACTTGGGATTTTGCAGATCTTAATGTTTTAGAATATAAAGGTGAAGCTGCAGTAGTTAAAGCTTATTTTTCTGAAGAAGATGATATTGAAGAAATATTAGCTTATATAAATGAAAAGATGGAAGAGTTAAAATCTATAGGTATAGATTTAGGTCTTGGAGAAGTTGAAAGTAAAGAAATGTTTGAAGAAGATTGGGCTAATAATTGGAAGAAGTATTACAAACCAACTAAGGTTGGTGAAAGATTGGTTGTTAAACCTATTTGGGAAGAGTATGAAGCTAAAGATGGAGAATTAGTTGTAGAATTAGACCCAGGGATGGCTTTTGGAACAGGAGACCATGAAACTACTAGGATGTGTATGAAAGGCTTAGAAAAACACGTTAAAGAGGATAGTACAGTGTTTGATGTAGGATGTGGTTCGGGAATATTAACTATAGCTGCTGCGAAACTTGGAGCTAAATTAGCTGTAGGAGTAGATTTGGATCCAGTGGCTGTTGAATCAGCAAAGGAAAATGTAGCATTTAATAATTTAAATAACATACAAATACTTTATGGAAACCTAGTTGAAGTAATAGATGGAAAAGCAGATATAGTTGTAGCAAATATACTTGCAGAAGTTATTTGCATATTAACTGATGATGTTAAAAGAGTTCTAAAGAAGGATGGATACTTTATAACTTCAGGAATAATCCATGATAGAGTTGAAATGGTTAAAGCAAAGCTTGAAGATTCAGGATTTGAAGTTTTAGAAATAAATAAAGAGGGTGAATGGAACTGTATAGTTGCAAAATTAAAATAATTTTAAGGAGATTTGTAAATGCATAAATTTTTTACTCCTAAAGAAAATTTTATGGATAGTGAAGCAAAAATATTAGGTGATGATGTAAAACATTTATATAAGGTATTAAGGCTAAATGAAGGTGATAAAGTAGTCTTAAATAATTGCGAAGGTGAAGAATTTCTATCTGTTATAAGATCTATAAGTAAACAAGAAATTATATTAGAAATAAAAGAAAAGCTTCTTATTAACAATGAAAGCAAGGTTAAGATTTATTTATTCCAAGGCCTACCAAAGGCTCAAAAAATGGATTTAATAGTTCAAAAAGGAACTGAACTAGGGGTAACTGAGTTTATTCCAATTATTACAGAAAGGGTGGATATTAAGCTTAAGGGAGATTTTAAAAAGCTTGATAGGTTAAATAGAATTGCATTAGAAGCTGCAAAACAAAGTAAGAGGACTATAGTTCCAAAGGTTGTAGAACCAATTGACTTTAAAGGAGCTTTAGAAAAACTTAAAGTTATGGATTTAATAGTAGTTCCTTACGAAAATGAAGAAAAGTTTGGTATTAAAACGTTATTTAAAACTTTAGGAAATAAAGTAGACAATATAAAAAGTGTTGGAATAATAATTGGACCCGAAGGTGGATTTGAAACTTCTGAAATAGATGAACTGAAAGATAATGGAGCTTATATAGTAACTTTGGGAAATAGAATACTAAGAACGGAAACAGCGGGCTTTGTTACAGTTTCTTTAGTTAACTATGAAATAGGGGATGTAGGAGGAAAGATATAATGAAGGTAGCATTTTCTACATTAGGATGTAGAGTTAACGTATATGAATCAGAAGCTATGGCGGAAAAGTTTATTAGAGAAGGATATGAAGTTGTTGACTCTAATGAAATTGCAGATGTATATGTAATAAACACTTGTACTGTTACAAATATGGGAGATAAAAAATCAAGACAAATAATAAAAAGAGCAAGAAGATTAAATGAAAACTCTACTATTGCAGTAGTTGGTTGTTATTCACAAATGGCACCTAATGAAGTGGCAGAAATTCCTGGCGTAGATGTTGTTTTAGGAACAAGAAACAAAGGGGATGTTGTCTACTATGTAAATAAGGCTAAAGATGAAGGAAAAGCACAAGTTCATGTTGAAGGAGTTCTTAAAAATAAAAAGTTTGAAGAACTTAATATAGAAGAATATCAAGATAAGACAAGAGCCTTTTTAAAAATTCAAGATGGTTGTAATAGATTCTGTACGTATTGTATAATTCCATATTCAAGAGGATCAGTATGCTCAAAGGATCCTGATAAAATAATAGAAGAAGTAAAGAGTCTGGCAAAACATGGATTTAAGGAAATAATATTATCTGGAATTCATACAGCTTCTTATGGATTAGATTTAGAAGGAAATATAAACCTTATTAATATAATAGAAGAAATAGAAAATGTTGATGGTATAGAAAGAATTAGAATAGGATCTATAGAACCAGCTTTCTTTACACCTGAAGTTATAGAAAAAATGAAGGGCTTTAAAAAATTATGTCCTCATTTCCACTTATCCCTTCAAAGTGGTTGTGATAGTACCTTAAAGAGAATGAATAGAAGATATACGGCAAAGGAATATAAGGAAGCAGTTGATTTACTTAGAGAAACAATGCCTGATGTTTCAATAACTACAGATGTTATTGTTGGGTTTCCAGGAGAAACTGAAGAAGAGTTTTCTAAAACATATAAATTCCTAGAAGATATTAAACTTACAAAAACTCATGTATTTAAGTTTAGTCCAAGGAAAGGAACTAAAGCTGAAAGTATGCCGAATCAAATTGATGGGAATATAAAAGAAAAAAGAAGTAAAGAATTAATTGATTTAAATAATAGAAATGAAGAAGCATTTATTAGAGGACTTATAGGCGAAAAAATGACTGTACTTATAGAAAGTCAAGCTAAGGGTAAAGAAGACATCTATGAAGGATATACTGAGAATTATATAAAGGTAAATGTATCTTGCAAATGTAGTGATATAAATGGTAAAATAGTAGAAGTAGAAATAAATGATTGCTTAAGTGATATAGCTATAGCAAAACTTGTTTGATAAATTTATAAGTATTATTAATTTAGGAATGGTGGTGAAATAAATGGATTGTATTTTTTGTAAAATAGGAAAAGGAGAAATCCCTAGTAATAAAATTTATGAAGATGATAAGGTTTTAGCCTTCCATGATATAAGCAAAGAAGCACCAGTTCACTTTTTAGTAATACCTAAAACTCATATTGAAAATATTAATGACATTAATGAAGAAAATTCAAAAATAATATCACATATCTTTACTGTTATTAGTAAAATAGTAAAAGAGTTTAATATAAGTGATACAGGATACAGAATAGTTAATAATTGTGGAAAAGATGGAGGTCAAAGTGTTAATCATCTTCACTTTCACGTATTAGGACAAAGAGAGTTAAAATGGCCACCAGGCTAGAGAGTTTTTTTACCTAATAAGTTGACTTTAGAACAGACCTATTGTATAATATAGCGTGTGTTATTAAGCCCGTAGCTGAGTTAAATTATTTAATTTGAGCTAGCGGAGGGAGGGATAATAGATGTCAGAAATTAAAGTTGGAGAAAACGAAACACTTGAAAGTGCGTTAAGAAGATTTAAGAGAAAATGCGCAAGAGCTGGGGTTCTTTCAGAAGTCAGGAAGAGAGAACACTATGAAAAACCAAGCGTTAAGAAAAAGAAAAAATCAGAAGCTGCAAGAAAGAGAAAATTCAAATAGTAATTATTTGAATTAGAATTTTAAGGCTATGATGAAAGGCTTTTATTGGAAGCTTAAAAATTTCAATAAGTATTAATATATTTAATATATTAAGGTTGAGGACTATAGGTTATTTGACCAAAGGGAAATGTATTTATACATTTGTACTTTATTTAAGGGAATGGAGATTAGATAGTTAATATATCCTATCGAAGTTGTCTTCCTCAGTAGTTTAATGGAAAAAGTTATTATTAAAAACAAGCTACATTTTCGGTGTAATAACATTTAAAAATCTAAGGTTAACTTAGTGATTAAAGAATTAAAGAATATTAACTAATAAATAAAGCAAAAGGTTTATCCTTTTGCTTTTTTATTTTATAAAAGATTACCCGTAGTAATTTTCTTGCTAGTTTTATCATAAAGTACTATATAGTAGAAATTTAATAGGAGGAAAGTAATGCTGAGCAGAATTGATAAGGGTAGGGCAGTTATAGCAGAAAAGTTAGATATACCTAAAGATATAATTATGAGCTTACCTAAAATAACAATAACAGGTGATGAAGAGATAACAATTGAGAATCATAAAGGAATAATACTCTTTGAAAGAAATTTAATAAAAATAAATACTAAAATAAAAGCTTTAAACATTCAAGGGGAAAACTTTGAAATATTATATATTGGAGATTCTACCATTACTATAAGTGGAAAATTCAAGGCTATAGCTTATGAGGTATAGTTATGAATGAAAGTATATTTGATACTGGTAAATTAGTAGTTGAGATTAATGTTTTAAATCCAGAAAGGATTTTAAACATATTATGGAATGAAAATGTAAAGATTATAAATATTAAAAGAGTAGATGTTGCGACTATAAGAGTAACTATAGATTATAAAGATTATAATATCCTTAAAAGTTCGGTTAAAAGGCTAAATGGAAAGAGTAAGATTATTGGGAGAAGAGGGTTAGCTTTTTTACTTTCAAGAATTAAAAGAAATGTTTTTCTTGTTATTGGCTCTTTTATTTTCATAACAATTTTATTTTATCTCTCGAATTATGTTTGGCGAATTGAAATAAATACTAGAAAAAATGTATCACCATATGAATTAAGGCAACAATTATACTTTTTAGGTGTTAAACCTGGGATTAAAAAGAAGAAAGTAAATGGTAAGGAAATAGAAAAACAAATAGAAAATTTAAATGGAGATATTCTTTGGTCAAGAGCTAGAGTTGAAGGATCAACCTTAAAAATATATGTTGAAGAAAAAATAAACCCTCCTACAATAAAGTCAGCGGCAAAGGGGAACTTAGTTGCTAAAATTGATGGGGAAGTAAGTAGAGTTTATACATTTAGAGGGAGGTCAGCTGTTCATATAGGAGATATAATAAAAGTGGGAGATGTTTTAATTGAAGGTATAAACGGAAGTTTAGAAGAACCTTATGAAGTAGCTCCAGAGGGGGTTGTTATGGCTAATACCTTTTATGAAAAATCCATGGTAACAACTATTGATGGGAAAAAGCTTCAAAGAACTGGCGATGTAGATAAAGACATTTATTTAAAGCTATTTGATAAAAAGATATATATCAAGAAAGCTATAAAAGATTTTGAGGTATATGATAAAATAGAAGAGACTAGCAAAATGTTAAATAAAGTTATATACTTTGAGAAAGAAGAAGTAGAAGTAAAATTAAGAAAAGAAGAGGCTATTGAAAGCGCGGTAAAAGAATTACAAGAATCTCTTTATAATAATTTAACTAGAGAAGCTAAAATTAAGGATAAGGTAATTACCATAAATAATGAGAATGAAGAGCAAATAAAGGTAAATGTAGTATTTATAGTTGAACAAAATATAGTAAATAATATTCCGATAGGTTACTAAAAACAATAAGAGTAGAAGGTGATTAACGTGAAATTTTTTAAAGAAAATAAAATTAAATATGAAAGATATAAAAATATGCTTCTTTACATAGGAGAGTTTTTAATAATATTATTTTTACTTTTATCAGTAGTTGCACCTAAGAAATATAATTTAACTGTAGGAGAAATTGCAGCTGTAGATATAAAGGCTCCTATTGATACTATTGATGAGGCGGCAACTAAAGACAAAATAGATCAAATAGTTAGTACAGTTGATAAGAAATATACAGAAAAAAGTGAAGTAAAGACTCAATCAATATATAATGTTTCACGATTATTTGAAAAAATGAAACTAGAAAAAGCTACTTCTAAAGAAGAAAGTGAAAAGTTAGAAGCTGTAAAAACAATTGAAGAGTTCAAGTTAACCGATGAAGAATATATTACTTTAATAAATATAGGTGAAGAAAAATTAAACGATATGAATAAATCTATTTCAGATATATTAGAATTAGTATATAAGGATAATATACAAGATGGAAATTATGAGGATATACAAATAGCCAAGGGTAAAATAGATTCAAATATTGAGAAGTATGGATATGAAAGAAATTTAGAAGATATTATAAAAGAAATTTCGTATTCCCAAATAAAACCTAACTTATTTTATGATAAAGAAAAAACAGAAGAAAAAATATCAGAGGCAAAAAAATCTATTGAGAAAGAAATAATAAAGAAAAATCAAATTATAGTAAAAGAAGGAGAACCAGTAACTCAAAGTCAATTAAATATATTGAAGGAATTAGGTTTATTAAATGGTGATAATACAAAGGGTTCTATAACAAACTTCCTAGCTATAACAGTAATAATTCTATTAGTTTTACTAATTCAAAAAGAATATATAAGAAAAGAGTTACCAGAAGTATTTAAAAGTAAAAAAAACCTTTTATTAATAAATGTTATAAATATAATAACATTATTAATAGCAATAGGTACAAATATGCTGTCACCTTATTTAATACCGGTATTATGTGGAGCTATGTTAATAACTATATTAATAGATAGTAGGGCTTCTTTGGTTGTTAATTTAACTAACATAATATTTATATCGATAATAATAGGCTTTGACCCTATAGTAATATTAATTTCAATAGTAAGCGTTATTTTAGGGACTGTATCTTTGAAAAAGGTACAGCAAAGAAATGACATTATATACGCCACAGCTTATATAACAATAGTAGTATCTCTCCTTACTTTTGCAACAAATATATTATCTTCGAATAATACAAAAGAGATATTAATTAGAACAACATATACAGCTATTGGAGCTTTAGTTTCAGGTATATTAGCTTTAGGATTACTACCATTTTTTGAATCTATATTTGATGTAGTTACAAATATTAAGCTTTTGGAGTTATCTAATCCAAATCAGCCTTTAATGAAAAAGCTTTTAATGGAGGCTCCAGGAACTTATCATCATAGTATAATGGTTGCTAATTTAGCAGAAGCAGCTACAGAAGCTATAGGAGGGAATCCTGTTATAGTAAGAGTTGGAGCTTATTATCATGATATTGGGAAAATAAAAAGACCATATTTCTTTGGGGAAAATCAAATGGGGAAAGAAAATCCTCATGATAAAATAACTCCTAATTTAAGTACAATGATAATTTTATCTCATGTTAAAGATGGAATAGAAATGGCTAAAGAATATAATATACCTAAAATTCTTCAAGATATGATAGTTCAACATCATGGGACTACTTTGGTAAAATATTTCTATTATAAAATGAAAAATTCTTCGGAAAATCCAGAAGAGGTTAAAGAAGAAGATTTTAGATATCCTGGACCAATACCAGACACTAAAGAAGCTGGGGTACTAATGTTGGCTGATGGAGTAGAAGCTTCTGTAAGGTCCATTAGTGAGCCTACTAAGGAAAAAATCGAAGAGATGGTAAACAATATAATTAATGATAAGTTAAATTCAAATCAATTAATAAATTGTGATCTCACATTAAAAGATATTGATACTATAAAAAAGTGTTTCCTTAAATCTTTAGATGGTATTTATCATCATAGGATTGAATATCCAAAAGAGAAAAAATAGAAATAAGGAACTGTATCAAAAGTTTGAAACAGTTCCTATTAACTTAGGAGGATAATGAAATGTTATATGCAGAAAATAGACAAGAGAAATTAGAAGTTACAGAAGAATTCATTAGTAAAATATCTGAGGTATGTGATTTTGCTTTAAGTGAGGAAGCTATGGAAATGCCGTATCAGATTTCTTTACTGTTTGTAAATGATGATGAAATTAGAGATATTAATTTAGAGACAAGAAATATAGATAGATCGACAGACGTTTTATCTTTTCCTATGTTAGATTATGAAGAAGGAAAAGTATATAAAGATATGTACATAGGATTTCAATTTGACGAAACTTTTAAGGATGGTGAAGAATTAGTTCTTGGAGATATGGTTTTATCATTAGAAAGAGCTTTAGAACAAAGTAAAGAATATGGTCATTCCTATGAAAGAGAAGTTTGTTACTTAGTAGTTCATTCCATACTTCATTTACTTGGTTATGATCATATAGAAGAAGGGGAAAAGAAGATTATGAGAAAAAGAGAAGAAGAGATATTGAATAAATTAGATATAACAAGATAAATAATAAGGGGGATGCTTTTTATGATGATAAAAAAGCTTGTAGAAAGCTTTAATTATGCAATAGAGGGTATTGTTGAAACAGCAAGAACTGAAAGAAATATGAAAATACATTTAATTGTTGCCCTAATTGTTTTAAGTGCTTGTTTTATATTTGATATAAGCAAGTTAGAATTTCTTATTTTAGCTCTTACAATTGTTTTTGTTATAGTAACTGAAATAATAAATACAGCGATTGAAGCTACAATTGATGCTAGTACTAATCATTATCATCCTTTAGCGAAAAAGGCAAAAAATGCAGCAGCAGGTGCAGTATTAATAGCAGCTATTAATTCTTTGATTGTAGGATATATAATATTTGGAGAAAAGATAACAGATTTATCATATAGCTTAATTGGCAAAATAAAGAATTCAGAACCTTATACAATTTTAATTGCACTAATTATAGTAACTATTGCTACACTAATAGTAAAAGCAATATTTGGTGAAGGAACGCCTTTAAGAGGAGGGATGCCAAGTGGTCATAGTGCATTATCCTTTTCTTTAGCTACTGCTATATCATTAATAACTGAAGATCCTATTTGTATTGTACTAAGCTTTATAATGGCATTTATAACAGCGCAAAGTAGAGTGGATTCAGATATTCATTCTATTTTAGAGGTGATTGTTGGCGCTGTTTTTGGAAGTTTATTAACTTTATTAATATTTACAATATTTAATATATAATAATTGTTAAAATATTTATGTGGAAGTTTTAAATTTATAAAAATAATGTTATAATAAAAAGTACAATAATTTTAAAATGGAGGATTAAAAATGGATTACAGAATTCTTGCAGAAAAGGCTTTAGAAGTGAGAGAAAAAGCTTATGTTCCATATTCTAAATTTAAAGTAGGAGCCGCAGTTTTATTCGAAGATAATAATATATATTTAGGGTGTAATATAGAAAATGCATCCTTTGGTGCGACTAATTGTGCAGAAAGAACAGCTATATTTAAAGGGGTATCAGAAGGTAATAAAGTTATAAAAGCTATAGCTATAGTTGGAGATACAAGAACATACACAACTCCATGCGGAATATGCAGGCAAGTTATAGGGGAGTTTGTGGAAAATGATAATACTCCTATTATACTAGTAAAAAACAAAGATGATTATATAGTGAAAACTTTTGGGGAAATTTTACCGGGAGCTTTTACTAAAAAAGATTTAGAAAATTAGGAGGCAATATGTTTAAATCAGGATTCGTAACAATAGTAGGAAGACCAAATGTAGGAAAATCAACATTATTAAATCAAATAATGGGAGAGAAACTTTCTATAGTTTCAAATAAACCACAAACAACAAGAAATAATATTCAAACTATATTAACGGGAGAAAATCATCAACTGGTGTTTGTAGATACACCAGGAATACATAAGCCAAAACATAAACTAGGTGAATATATGGTTAATTCTGCAAAGGATTCAATAAAAGAAGTAGATTTAGTCTTATTCCTAATTAATCCAGAAGAAGAAATTGGTAGAGGAGATAAATTTATAATTGAAACCTTAAAAAATCAAAAAGCACCTATTTTCTTAGTAGTAAATAAAATTGATGAATTTACACAAGATAGACTTGTAAATACTCTTAAGCTTTATTCAAAAGAATTAGATTTTAAAGAGATTATACCAATATCAGCTTTGAAAAATAAAAATGTTGATAAATTATTAGAGCTTATGATTGGGATTATGCCAGAAGGACCAAAGTACTATCCTGACGATATGATAACAGATGTACAAGAAAGGTTTGTAGTATCAGAAATAATAAGAGAAAAAGCTTTAAGAACATTAAGAGATGAAATACCTCATGGTATTGCTGTTGATATAATTCAAATGAAACAAAATGAAATAGGAACTTATCATATAGAAGTTGATATGCTTTGTGAAAAGGATTCTCATAAGGGAATAATAATAGGGAAGAATGGTCAGTCTCTAAAGAAAATTGGAGAGACTGCAAGATACGAAATTGAAAGATTCCTAAGAGCAAAAGTAAACTTGAAGATATGGGTTAAAGTAAGAAAAGAGTGGAGAGATAACCAAAACCTTTTAAAAGAATTAGGATATAAGAAAGTTAAATAAAAGGAGTTGGTTTTCCTGTCGCTACATAAAATAAATGGAGTAGTTATAAAAACTAAAGAATTTAAAGAAAATGATAAATTAGTATGGTTATATACAGATAAATTGGGGAAAATAACTACTATAGCAAAAGGATCAAGAAAAAGTAAGAGTAAATTATTAGCTCTTACTTTACCTTTATGCTATGGAGAATTTATCCTATTTAAAGGAAAAAATCTATATAATATTCAAGAGGGGAAAATAATGAAATCCTTTCAAAGTTTATTAGAAAATCTAGATAAATTGACTTATTCTTCTTATTTGTGCGAACTTATAGATATCTGCGTAGAAGAGGGCGATATTAATGATAACTTATTTAGAGATTTTTTAACTTGTATGTATTTGCTAGATACTAACGCTTTAGATTATGAAGTTTTAATAAGATCTTTTGAACTTAGATTACTAAAAGCAACTGGATATGGGTTAAGACTTAATAATTGTGTTAATTGTGGTAAAAGTTTATCTGTATCAAATTACATATCCCTATCGGATTATGGTGGGGTATGTGAAGATTGTAAGAGAGAATATGGTATTTATATTTCAAAGCCTGCTTATAATTCTATTAAATTCCTTTTGAATACACCTATGGATAAGATACATAAATTAAATATTAATGAGGAGGTAAAAAAAGATATAAGTAAGGTAACTACATTTTTAATATCTTCAAATTATTCTAGAAAACCTAAAAGTCTAGAAATGTTAAATTATATAAAGGAGTGATAATCATGGGAATAACTTTGGAAAAAGTAGATCAAGTAATAGAAAGAACAGGGGTTTCTTATGGAGAAGCAAAGTATTCTTTAGAAGCTTGTAATGAAGATGTATTAGAAGCGATAATTTATATTGAAAAACAAAGACAAGATAAAAAAGAAAATAAGTATAATCAAGAGACTATACAGGATTTTAAGAAGTGGCTTAAAGATTTAATAAGCAAAGGAAATGTTACTAGAATTAAAATAAGTAAAGATGAAAAAGAAATAGTAGATATGCCTGTAAACGCAGGGATAGCAGCAGGGGTAATAGCTATAATAATACCTCAAATTTTAGCTTTCTTAGTAATAGCAGCAGTTGTTACTAAAATAACTATTGAAATAACAAAAGCTGATGGTTCAGTAGAAGTTGTTAATAAATATATTTCTAAAACTGTAGAAGATATAAAAGGTGCAGCAACAGATGTAGTAGAGAAGGTTAAAGATAAGGTTTCTGAAGTTAGAAAAGATAGAGATTTAGGAACTATAATTAAAGAAGATATATTTAAAAAAGAAGAAAATAAAGAAGACGAAAATATGTACAGCTATACTGTTAACTTCGAAGAAGATAAGGAAGATTAAGAAAAACTTATTAAAGTAAAAAAGTAAAAAATTGTATAAAGTAAGAATATTCAGGTATTTTGACTTATTTTTAATAAAAATAAGTATAGTCAAACTCTTATAAAATGATATAATTAGTATATAAATATCAAACAAATCAAAATTATCTGAATATTCTTTTATATTAGAGAAAGAGGTATAAGATTGAAACTATCACATAGACAAGAAGAAATAGTTAGGATGGTAAAGGAAGGACAGCCTGTTACAAGTGAAACTTTAGCAGAAAACTTAGGTGTATCAAGAGCAGCCCTAAGAGCAGATTTAGCTATTTTAACTATGATTGGTATGTTAGATGCGAAACCTAAGGTTGGTTATGTATACCTAGGGAACCTTCAAAACACTGCTATTTTAGAGAGCATTTCAAAGGTTACAGCTAAAGAGATAATGTCAAAGCCGGTTACAGTTAGTGAAGAAACAATGGTGTATGATGCTATAGTATTTTTATTCTTAAATGATGTGGGTACTTTATTTGTAGAAAGTAATGGAACTTTAGTTGGTGCTGTTTCAAGAAAAGATTTTCTTAAGATAGCAATTGGTGGAACTGATATACATAAGGTTCCAGTAGGCGTTATAATGACAAGAATGCCGAATATAATTTGTGCTAATTTAGAAGATAGCGCTTATAGTTTAGCTGAAAAAATAATAGATCATGAAATTGACAGCATTCCAATAGTAGATAAAATTGAGACAGAGAATGGGGAAAAGAACCAATATAAAATAATAGGAAAAATATCTAAAACAAATATAACTAAATTATTTGTAAAATTAGGTGTGAAAAATTAAATATTAATACTATGGTTTTTAATGGGTAGCTACAATGCGAAAGTGTTGTTAGTATATATATCAATTTGATTGAACGGAGGAGTATTGAGATGGATAAAAAGAAATATGTTTACCTTTTCAGTGAGAGTAATGGGTCAATGAAGAATCTTATTGGAGGTAAAGGAGCAAATTTAGCAGAAATGATTCTACTAGGAATTCCGGTACCACAAGGATTTACTGTTACAACTGAGGCTTGTAATAAATACTATGAGGATGGAAAAGTAATATCTGAAAACATTATTGAAGAAATTAATGAAAAAATAACAGAACTTGAAAAGATTACAGGTAAAGAATTTGGTAGTTTAACAAATCCTTTATTAGTATCAGTAAGATCTGGTGCAAGAGTTTCAATGCCAGGAATGATGGATACAGTATTGAATCTTGGATTAAACGATAAATCAGTTAAGGTTATTGCTGATTTAACAAACAATCCTAGATTTGCGTATGATTCATATAGAAGATTTATACAAATGTTCTCAGATGTTGTTATGGATGTAGAAAAGAGATTATTTGAAGGCTTAATTGATGGGTTGAAAGAAGAAAAAGGTGTTGAAACAGATACAGACTTAACAGCTGAAGATTTAATTGTCCTTGTTGAAAGATATAAAGCTTTATATAAAAAAGAAATTGGGGAAGAATTCCCACAAGATCCAAAAATTCAATTAATAGCTTCAATAACTGCTGTATTTAGGTCATGGGACAATCCAAGAGCTGTTGTTTATAGAAGATTGAATGATATTCCAGGAGAATGGGGAACAGCTGTAAACGTACAAGAAATGGTATTTGGAAACAAAGGGGAAACTTCAGGAACAGGAGTTGTTTTCTCAAGAGATCCAGCTAATGGGGATAATAGAATTTATGGTGAATACTTAATGAATGCACAAGGCGAAGATGTTGTTGCAGGTATAAGAACACCACTTCCAATAGCAAAATTAGAAGAACAAAGCCCAGTAATATACAAGCAATTTACTGATATAGTTAATAAATTAGAACACCACTATAGAGATATGCAAGATATGGAAATAACTATAGAAGAAGGCAAGTTATACTTCCTTCAGACAAGAAATGGTAAAAGAACAGCTCAAGCTGCTTTAAAAATTGCTGTTGATTTAGTTGAAGAAGGTATGTTAACTAAGGAACAAGCAATATTAAAGGTTGAGCCAAGTCAATTAGATTCTTTGCTTCATCCAGCTTTCCATATTGAAGATTTAAAGAGAGCTACACCTATAGCAAAAGGCTTACCTGCATCACCAGGAGCTGCTTGTGGTAAAATTGCCTTTACAGCTCAAGAAGCTAAAGAGAGACATGAAAAAGGTGAAGTTGTAGTTTTAGTTAGACTTGAAACCTCACCAGAAGATATTGAAGGCATGATAGCTTCTAAAGGTATTTTAACAGTAAGAGGAGGTATGACTTCTCATGCTGCTGTTGTTGCAAGAGGAATGGGAACTTGTTGTGTTGCAGGTTGCGGAGAACTTAAAGTTAATGAAGAAGCTAAAACTTTAGAAGTTAGTGGAAAAGTTTATACAGATAATGATTTTATTTCAATAGATGGAACAACAGGAAATATATATGGTGAATCAATTGCTACAGATACTCCTGAAATTTCAGGACACTTTGCTACATTTATGGCTTGGGCTGATGAAATCAGAGTTTTAAAAGTTAGAACTAATGCTGATTCACCAAAAGATGCTAGACAAGGGGTAGAGTTTGGAGCACAAGGTATAGGTCTTTGCAGAACTGAGCATATGTTCTTTGCTGAAGATAGAATAATGGCAGTTAGAGAAATGATAGTTGCTAAAAATGAAGATACTAGAAGAGAAGCATTAGAAAAGTTACTTCCAATGCAAAAAGAAGATTTCATTGGAATCTATGAAGCTTTAGAAGGAATGCCAGCTACAGTAAGATTCTTAGATCCACCATTACATGAATTCTTACCTCATACAGATGCAGAAATTCATGGATTAGCTAAAGATTTAGGAATAACTTTTGAAGAGTTAAAAGAAACTATAGCTGATCTTCACGAGTTTAACCCAATGATGGGACATAGAGGTTGTAGACTTGCAGTATCTTACCCAGAAATTGCAGAAATGCAAACAAGAGCTGTAATAGAAGCTGCTATCTATGTACAAAGTAATAAAGGATTTAAAGTGGTTCCAGAAATAATGATTCCATTAGTTGGAGAAATTAAGGAATTAAAATATGTTAAAGATTTAGTTGTTGCTACAGCAAAAAAGGTTATGGAAGAAAAAGGAGTTACAATTGATTATCATGTAGGTACTATGATTGAAATACCAAGAGCTTGTTTAACGGCTGATAAGATTGCAAAAGAAGCTGAATTTTTCTCATTTGGAACAAATGATTTAACTCAAATGTCATTTGGTTTCTCAAGAGATGATGCTGCTAAGTTCTTAAAAGATTACTATGAAAAGAAAATCTATGAGCAAGATCCATTTGCGAAATTAGATCAAACTGGAGTAGGTCAATTAGTTAAGATGGCATGTGAAAAAGGAAGAGCTGCTAGACCAGGTATGAAACTTGGAATTTGTGGGGAACATGGTGGAGATCCATCATCTGTTGAATTCTTCCATAATATAGGTTTGGACTATGTGTCATGCTCACCATTTAGAGTTCCAATTGCAAGACTTGCAGCTGCACAAGCACAAGTTAAAAATAGAAGATAATACAAAATGAAAATGAGTTGTTACACAAATGTGTAACAACTCATTTTATATATTAGCATTATATTTTAAGTTAAATGTTTTTCTAAGAGCATAAATAAAATCTAATTGATTATTAGAACGAACTATACCTTTATCTAAAAGATTAATAAAAGCATTTTTGTTACATTTCTTTATATTTTTATAATAATCTCTTGATAACTTCCAAAATTTTTGTGGAAAAGCAATATAAGAAATAATATATTTTAAATCATCAGAGGATAAAGAACCTTCTTTTAAATAATTATCTATAACATTTAATGTTAAGTTTAATTGCCAATTAGTATTTTCTCTTTTTAAAAGCCGCCTTAATAAATAGGAAATATCTCGAGCGCAAAAATCGTACTTACATTTATCGAAATCAATAATTGAAATAGAATTATCATCTATTAAAATATTTTTATTAACAAAATCTCCATGACATAAAGATCTAGATAAATTGGTAGTATCAATAGAAGAGGACATTTCATAAGAAATTTTGGCAAGTTCTAAATTGCTATCTATATTTTTTAATAATAAGTTAGAAAACCTATCTTGATATTTATTTGCATTATTTATGCTCTCTAATAATTGATTAAAATGTTTTCCAGTACTCTCGTGAAAGTTATCAAGTCCTTCTCTTAAATAACTACCTTCTATAGGCATAAAGTTTTTTGAAGACATATGTAATTTACCAAGAGTCCTAGAAGAAATTAGCACATGGTCTAAATTGTCAAAATTGCATTTAATGCCATCTAACCAAGGCGTTAAAATAAAAAGCATATCTTTATATTTTACAAATCTATTATCATCATTAGTAGGTAAAAGTCTTGGTACATTAATTCCAGATTTAAAAGTCCATTCCATTGCAGAGTAAACATATAATAAGTTTTCCTCGTCATAGTAAACTTTTTTTAGACAATAAGTTTTATCTTTACAATCTATTCTATAAACAGCTCTTTGCTTCTCTGTATCTTTAAATTTAATTTTAATTATATTTGCATTATAAAGATCATAATGAGATAAAATATTTTCCTTTATTTCATTAATAGGAAGTAATTCATTTTTAAAATCCTTTAAATAATTTACCATAAGGCTCTCCTTAAAAATTTATTCATTATTAAGATATTAATTAAAGTTTCTAAATATACTATTATTAAATATATTATTTAAATAAAGGAAAGTGGAGAAAAATATAGAATATCTTTAATAGGGGTGAGATATATGGATGTAAGGGAAAAAATAGAGTATTTTGAGAGATTGACATTAATTAAAAGCGCAAAACTTAGTGAAAATACTTTAGGGAGAAAAAAGTTAGAAACTAAGGATATGATAAGAACTTGTTTTATGGTAGATAGAGATAGAATAATTCACTGCAAATCCTTTAGAAGGCTAAAACATAAAACTCAAGTTTATATAAAAACCTTTGGAGATCATTATAGAACAAGACTTACCCATACATTAGAAGTATCCCAAATAGCAAGGACTATGGGAAAAGGAATAGGTTTAAATGAATCATTAATAGAGGCTATTTCTTTAGGTCATGACTTAGGGCATGTAGCTTTTGCTCACAATGGAGAAGAAGTATTGAATAAATTTTTAGATGGTGGATTTAGGCATAACGAACAAAGTGTTAGAGTAGTTCAGAAGCTTGAAAGAGATGGATTTGGATTAAATTTAACTGATGAGGTTATTGATGGAATACTGAATCATAGTGGATTAGATAAAGGAAATAATAAAGCTAAAACACTAGAAGGAAGGATAGTAAAAGTTAGTGATAAGATAGCCTATTTAAATCATGATATAGATGATTCAATAAGAGCTGGGCTTTTAAGTGAAGATTCTCTTCCAAAGGAAGTAACTAAAGTTTTAGGGAATACTCACTCTAAAAGGATAGAAACTTTAATTTTAGATGGAATTAAAAATACTACAGATTCTATAAATGATAATTATATGGATGTTAAGTTTAGTGCTGAGATTTGGGATGCTATGACAGAATTAAGAAGATTTATGTTTAAAAATGTTTACTTAGGGGATATTCTAAAAGTAGAGAGAAATAAAGCAAAATTCATATTAGAAAACCTAATAGATTATTACTATAATAATCCACAAGAATTAAGGGGAATATATAAAGAAATAGCTGAAGAAGAAGGGCTTAAAAGAGCGGTAGCGGACTATGTAGCAGGAATGAGTGATGACTATTGCTTGAATACCTTTAATTCAATATTTGTTCCTAAATTAGTAATATATTAAGTTTAACATAAAAATAAGAGGGATTTTGTAGTTAATAAAGAATATTAAAATAGAGAAGATTGAGTAAAAATTAAATAATTTTTCTAATTAAGAAGGATTAAGATAGAAAATGTCGAAATTATTATAAGTTGACTAAATTTATTAGTCAGGTAAGGAGGTGAATCTCCTTGCAGATTTCTGAAGAGATTCTAGAAAAAGTAAAAGAACAAAACGACATTGTAGATGTAATATCTGAAACTGTAAAGTTGAAAAAATCAGGAAGAAACTTTTCTGGTCTTTGTCCTTTTCATAATGAAAAAACACCATCTTTTTCCGTATCACAAGATAAGCAAATTTATAAATGTTTTGGGTGTGGAGAATCTGGAAATATAATTTCTTTTATTATGAAAAATAGGAATATGACTTTCGTTGATGCCGTAAGATATTTAGCAGATAAAGCTAATATTATTATTGAAAGAGAAGATGGCAAATTTAACCCAAAGGATCAAAAAAGAAAGCTACTATATAAAGCAAATGTAGAAGCAGCTAGATATTTTTTTTCAAACCTTAAAAAAGATAAAACTGCAAAGGATTATTTTTTAAATAGGGGAATGAAAGAGGAGACTATTATTAAATTTGGATTAGGTTTTGCCAAAGATAGTTGGAATGACTTGCTTTTTTATCTTAGAAAAATAGGATTTAAAGATGATATCATTATGGAAGCTGGACTTATATCAACTTCTGAAAGGACTGGTAATAATTACGATAGATTTAGAAATAGAGTAATGTTTCCAGTATTTGATTACAGAGGTAAGGTAATTGGTTTTGGTGGTAGGGTTTTAGATGATTCAAAACCCAAATATTTAAATTCACCAGAAACCTTAGTATTCCAAAAAGGTACAAATCTATATGGCCTAAACTTTGCTATTAAAAGCAAGACTCAAGAAAGATACTTTATTATGGTAGAGGGATATATGGATCTAATTGCCCTTAATCAATATGGTATTACAAATGTCGTAGCTTCTCTTGGAACTGCATTAACTATTAATCAAGCTAGATTACTTAAGAGATATGCGGATAAAGTTATAATATCCTACGATGCAGATATTGCAGGTCAAACAGCAACTTTAAGGGGACTTCATATTCTAAGGGATGAAGGATTCGATGTGAGAGTATTAAATATACCTCAGGCAAAAGATCCAGATGAATATGTAAGAAGTAATGGAAAAGTAGCATTTTTAAAATTAGTTGATAATGCAGAAGGATTAATAGAATACAGAATAAGAAAAGCTGCTGAAGGAATTAATTTAAAAGATGGAGCTGGATTAGTTAAGTATGGTAAAAGGGTTACAGAAATACTAGCGGATGTAAATTCACTAGAAAAGGATGTTTATATAAAAAAAATATCTGAACAAACGGGTATAAGAGAACAAACATTATTTGATTTATTATCAAAAGAAATGACGAAAAATACAAAACAAAAATATTTCATGAATAATAAGGAAGAAGTTGGAACAAAATTATATATAGAGCCAACTTATGTAAGAGCTGAAAGAATGTTAATAAAATTATGTTTAGAATATGATCTTTTTGACTATATTAATGAATTAATAAACCAAGAAGAACTAATTTTACCAGAACATAAAGAGATATTTCTTATTATTAAAGAAGCTAAAAAGGGAAATATAAATAATGTTGTTACTTTTGTTGAATCTAGATGTATAAATGTTAAGTCTATGGAAGAATTAGTTAAAATAAAAGAACAAAATATAATAGTTGGAAATAACAATGAAAAGCTAGTACAAGATTTAATAAAACAATTAAATACTTATAAGTTAAATAAAGAATTAAAAGATCTAACTAATAGGCAAAGAACTTTAGAATCTAAAGGTAAAATTGAAGAATCAATACAGATTGCAATAGAAATAAACAAGGTAAATGAGCAACTTAAGAAAGGTGTGAAGTAATTGGTAAAAGCGGAAGGAGGTAATAAAATGGTAGATGAAAAAACAAAAGCTAAGCAAGGCAAGAAAGATAATGAAGCTAAAAGTAGTAAAATGGGCGTAGTGAAGAGTCTGCTAGAAAAAGGTAAGAAAAGTGGATCGATAACATATAAAGAAATTTTGGATGAAATTGATCATATAGATTTAGGTCCTGAACAAATAGAAAAAATATATGAAGTTTTAGAATCTATGGGTATAGAAGTTATTGGAAATGGTAGACGTGTAGGCGAAAATACAGAAGAGGAAGAAGAAGAGGAAGACGTAGAATTAGATTTAACTGTACCAGAAGGTATAGCAATAGATGATCCCGTTAGAATGTATCTAAAGGAAATAGGTAAGGTACCTCTTTTATCTTCAGAAGAAGAGATAGAATTAGCAATTAGAATAGAACAAGGTGAAGAAAGAGCTAAGAAAAAATTAGCAGAAGCTAACCTTAGACTTGTTGTAAGTATTGCTAAAAGATATGTTGGTAGAGGAATGCTATTTTTAGATCTTATTCAAGAAGGAAATTTAGGGCTTATTAAAGCTGTTGAAAAGTTTGACCATAGAAAGGGCTTTAAATTCTCTACTTATGCTACATGGTGGATAAGACAGGCGATAACAAGAGCGATTGCAGACCAAGCAAGAACAATTAGAATACCTGTTCATATGGTAGAGACTATAAATAAATTAATAAGAGTTCAAAGACAATTATTACAAGAATTAGGTAGAGATCCATATCCAGAAGAGATTGCAAATGAGATGGATTTACCAGTAGAGAAAGTAAGAGAAATACAAAAAATTGCCCAAGAACCAGTTTCGCTAGAAACACCAATAGGAGAAGAAGAAGATTCTCATTTAGGTGATTTTATACCTGATGATGATGCTTTAGCACCAGCTGAAGCAGCTGCTTTTACAATGCTTAAGGAACAATTAATAAATGTTTTAGATACTTTAACACCAAGAGAAGAAAAGGTATTGAGATTAAGATTTGGATTAGATGATGGTAGAGCAAGGACTCTTGAAGAAGTAGGTAAAGAGTTTAATGTAACTAGGGAAAGAATAAGGCAAATAGAAGCGAAAGCTCTTAGAAAATTAAGACACCCATCAAGAAGTAAAAAATTGAAGGATTATTTAGATTAGCACCAAAGGGTGCTAATTTTTTTAGTAAGGAGAACAAAATGGAAATTAGCGAAAGATTAAAATTTATAATAAAGAATGTTGAAAATACTGAAGTTTTAGCAGATATAGGAACTGATCATGGATATATACCTATATATGCAATCCAAAACAAAATAGCCAATAAAGTTATAGCTTGTGATATAAATAAAGAACCTTTAGATAAAGCTAAATTAAATTCTATTTTAGAAGAAGTAGATGAAAATATTGAATTTAGGTTAGGAAGTGGACTTAAAGTTTTACATAAAAAAGAAGCTAATGTGGCTATAATAGCTGGTATGGGTGGAAATCTAATAAGAGATATTCTAGAAGAAAATGTAGAAAAGGTTAAAGAACTAGATTATTTAATCCTTCAACCTGCACAGAATCCTGAAGTTTTAAGAGAATATCTTTATAGTAATGAATATGAAGTAATAAAGGAAGATTTATGCTATGAAGAAAATAAATATTATGAATTATTTAAAGTTCGAAAAAAAGATGGGGAAAATATAAAGATAGATTCAATTTATTATGAAATTAGTCCAAGGTTTCTAATATCTAGACATCCTCTATTAAAGGGATATTTAGAAATGAAACTAGAAAACTATAATAAAATAAATAACATTATAAAAGAGGATACTATAAATGCTATAGAAAGAAAAAAAACTATAGATGAAAAAATAGAGTTTATTAAAAATACTATTAATATTTTATAAGGGTGAAATTATATATGAAAAAGATAAAAGATATTATTAAGGTTATGGAAGATTTTGCACCAAAGAATTTAAAAGAAGATTTTGATAATGTTGGATTTATGGTTGGGGATAAAGAAAAAAATGTTAAAAAGATTCTTTTAGCTTTAGATTGTACTTTAGATGTGATAGAAGAAGCGAAAGAAAAGGATGTAGATTTAATTATAACCCATCATCCTCTTTTGTTTAGAAAGCCAAGTAGTATAACAATGGAAACACTAACAGGAAGAAAAATAATAGAATTAATAAAAAATGATATAGGATTATATTCAAGTCATACAAATTTAGATTCAGCAGAAAAAGGTTTAAATGAAACTATAGTTAATATTTTAGGTTTTAAAGATGGGATATTATTAGAAAAAAATAAAAATTCAAGAAATGATAATGAAGGTCTTGGAAGAATAGTGGAATTAAAAGAAGATTTGCTTTTAGAAGATTTAGTTACTATAGTTAAAGAAAAGTTAAATATACCTTTTGTTAAATTGGTTAAAGGAAATAATAAGGTTAAAAAAATTGCTATTATTAATGGAAGTGGATCAGATTTCATTAGTATTGCATGTGAAAAAGGTGCGGATTGCATAATAACTGGAGATACTACCTATCATTATGCTTCAGATTATAAAGAAATGGGAGTATCTATAATAGATACAGGCCACTTTTACTCTGAGTGGATAGTTTTTCAAATGGTAATGAATAGATTAAAAGAAAATTTCGAAGGTATAGATTTAATAGCTTCAAATAAAAGTGAAGATCCATATATATTCCTATAATATAAAACACATATTTTATTTAATAAGATAGTATAAATAGTAATAGCACTTATTTTGGAGATGAAATATGAGTAATAATTATTATAAAAAGAAAAAAAGTTCTTGGACAAAAGTTTTTCAAAACTCATTTGAGGAATTGACAAAAGGATTTACTAGAAATATAGGTAAAGGTGCAACCTTTTTTGTGAATTGTAGAAATTCGGCAGCAAGAACCTGTATTTTTATTCTTATGGGTGTAACGCTTTTATTCTCAGGAATTGGATTTTATTCTTGGGTTATTTTAGTTATGCTATTAATAATATTACAATTTGTATAAAATTATTTGTAAAATTAAATTAATTGTGGTATTATAGGTTTTGCGAGCAAGACATGCAATCGCTGCTAGACTAGATCTAGGAGAGGAAAGTCGGAGCTCCATAGGGCAGGGTGCTGGATAACGTCCAGTCAGGGTGACTTGAAGGATAGTGCAACAGAGATATACCGCCTAATTGACAAATGTCACTTAGGTAAGGGTGGAAAGGCGAGGTAAGAGCTCACCAGCATCATGGTGACATGATGGCTATGTAAACCCCACTTGGAGCAAGGTCGAATAGGGAAACATTTTGGAGTTGCCCGCTCCGTTTCCGGGTGTACCGCTTGAGCTTATTGGTAACAATAAGCCTAGATAGATGATTGCTTAATACAGGACTCCGCTTACGGCTTGTCTCACATATTTATAAATCCTATAATTTAAAAAAGGGTTTTAATAAAGAGGTTATCAATTTTGATAACCTCTTTATTATTTTTTGCATTAAATTAGCTATATATATTCTAATAAGGATTTTACATTTAAGTAAAGTAAGTATTTTAGAAATTTATTTAAAAAGCAATAATTACATTAAATATTTAATATAATGATATGTTTTATTAACTTAAAGATATATATTAATACATAAAAATGCCAGGTAGAAAAGCAGTATGTATTAAAATCTACCTGGCAAAATAATTAACTACTAAAATGATAATAGTTTAAAGACAATCTTTTTGTCAATAGATAAAAATAAAATATTTAATTGCAAAGATAAATATTTATATGAAAGTTGAATAGATTATTATATAGCAATATTAAAAGGGGAATATAATGCAAAATTTCTTTCTTATGATAGTTGTTTCAATTCTTGCGGAAAGCATATGGGAAACTTTAAAGATGGCCTGGGATAATGGAAAAGTATCTATTGATAAAATTGGAGCCCTAGTTGTATCTTTATTAATTACATTAGGAACAAAATTAGATTTACTATCCTTATTAGGATTAGAAACTACGATTCCTTATATGGGATCAATTTTGACAGGAATAATAATAAGTAGAGGATCCAACTTTACTCATGATTTACTAGTTAAGGTAAGTAACATAAAAGAATAAACGTTATTTAATTAGTAAAAATAGAACTCTTTTACTTGGAGTTCTATTTTTTTTGTTGAAAACTTGTTATTGCAGATTTAATTTCTTATAATGAGGTAAAGATAAAAATATAAAGGAGGATTACATAATGATAGATTTATTTACACCTTATAAGATAAAAGGGTTAGAACTTAAAAATAGAATAGTTATGCCACCTATGTGTCAATATTCTGTTAAAAATAAAGATGGAATAGCAACTAAATGGCATTATACTCATTATCTAAGTAGAGCTATAGGAGGAACTGGCCTAATAATAGTTGAAATGGCAGATGTAGAACCCGATGGAAGGATAAGTGATTATGATCTAGGGTTATGGAGTGATGATCAAATAGAGCCATTAAAGACGATAGTAGATGAATGTCATGAATATGGCACAAAGATGGCGATACAAATAGGTCATGCAGGAAGAAAGGCAGAAGATGCAAAAGTGCCTTTAGCACCATCAGCTATAGCTTTTAACGAAAAATATAAAGTTCCAAGAGAGCTTACAACAGAAGAAGTAAAGCAATTGGTAGAAAAGTTTAAATTGGCTACTAGAAGAGCAGTCAAGGCTGGATTTGATGCCATTGAAATTCATGGAGCTCATGGATATATAATTCATCAATTTCATTCACCTCTTACTAATAGAAGAAACGATGAATATGGAAAGGATTTAACTAAATTTGGATGTGAGGTTATAAAGGCAGCAAAGGAAGAGATGCCAAAGGATATGCCACTTATAATGCGAGTTTCAGGTAAGGAGTATGTTAAAGGTGGATACGACATAAATTATGGAATAGAAGTTTCAAGAGCTTATCAAAAGGCAGGGGCTGATATATTTCATATAAGTTCAGGCGGAGAAGGTGAAGTTTTAGCGACGGAAGAAGGGCCAGGAACTCATGCAGCTTATCAAGTGAATTTTGCTAGAAAAATTAAATATGCATTAGATACAGATGTAATAGCAGTAGGACGATTAGAGGCCCCTGAAATTGCGAATGCAATCATTGGTAATGAAGATGCGGATTTAGTAGCTATTGGAAGAGGAATGTTCATAAATCCTTATTGGGCTTTAGAAGCTGGAGTAAAATTAAATAAAATCACAGAAGTCCCAATACAATATCAATATGCTTTTCCAAAGGATATGAAAAAAAGATAATAAGTTAAATAAGAAAAACAATACTAAGATTTAGTATTGTTTTTCTTATTTTCTAATTAAATTAGGAATGTTTTTATCTATGTCTAGTATATGATTTTTTATCCATGAAGCAACTATATCTAATATTTCATTTACAGATCCTTTTTGATCTTTATCTATAGAATAGATATCATAACTTTTAATTTGCTCAATAAAGGTATCGTGAGCAAATTTATGAGATAAAAACTTTGAATAATTATTTTCCTTTAAAAATTCTTCTTCAGTATTAAAATGATAAATTGTATAATCCCTTAGATTTTCTAAAATATGAATTATTTTATCGTACTTGTCCTCTTCTTTGTTATTTAAAAGCAATTCATAGCAGTTATCTAAGATAGAAAATAATTCTTTATGCTGCTCATCTAATATTTCAATTGTAGTAGCATAATGTTCTGACCACGATTTCATAAAAAACACCTCAATTACAATGGTTATACCTTTACATATTAATTTTATCATTTATTAAAGGCAATTAATAGGAGTTTTTTAATAAATAGTAAAAAAATAATAATTATTTTGAATTATTATTATTTTTTAATATAATAGTATTATATAGAAAAATAAAGAGATAAGGTGAAGAAATATGATTATATTAGAAGAAGTAATTTCAAAGGTTAATGAAAGAGATATTATTAGTATTAATATTAAAAATTCAAAGGGATTTGAATTAAAAGTATTAAACTTTGGTGGAATAATAACAGATATACTAGTTCCAGATAAAAACGAAAAGATTGAGAATGTAGTTTTAAAATATGAAAATATGGAAGATTATAAAGAAAATAGCCCTTATTATGGAGGCTTTATAGGAAGAACATCAGGAAGAATTGCTAATGGAAAAGTAAATCTTAATGGAGAAGAATTAAATTTTTATAAAAACTATGGTATAAACCAAGGTCATGGAGGAAAAGAAGGATTTAATAAGAAAATATTTAATTATAAAATTTTCGAGGAAAAAGATCAGGCATATGTGGAATTTTATTATTTAAGTAAAGATAAAGAAGAGGGCTATCCTGGTAACTTAGAAGTAAAAGTTAGATATACAGTTACAGAAAATAATGAAGTTAAAATAAATTATTATGGAACTTCAGATAAAGATACTTTAGTTAATTTAACAAATCATAGTTACTTTAATTTAAGCGGAAATAGAGAAGAAGATATTTTAAAACATTCTTTATATATAGATAGTGAATTTATATTTGAAATAAATGAAAATCAAGTTCCAAGTGGGAATATTATAAATGTTGAAGAAACAGCCTTTGACTTTAAAATTCCCAAGTTAATAGGTAGAGATATAAATAAAGAAGAATCACAAATGAAAATAGGAAATGGTTATGATCATCCATGGGTATTAAACTCAGGATATGACCCTAAACTTAAATTATATCATAAAGGATCAGGAAGATTAATGGAGATGTACACAGATCAAAACTCTGTAGTTTTATATACATTAAATTATCCTGAAGATAAAAAGCTTGAAGGTGGAAAACTACCATTAATGAGAGGGGCAGTGGCGATAGAAAGTCAAAGTCCTCCAATAGGTGAGGATAATACCTTTATAAAGTACTCTATACTAAAAAAAGATGAAGAATACAAAAAGGAAACTATATATAAGTTTTCAATACTTTAAAATTAGTGATTCTATCAAAAGAGCAAATAAAGAGGTGTGATAATTAGATTATACGGCCTCTTTATTTTTATTGAGTCATAAAGGAATATGAAAACTTATATATATCCATCTTTTTTATTAAAACTATTATAAAAGATAAATTCAAATAATATGTATACATATAGTAAGTAGAAATGTGGAGGGGTTATGAAGAGCAAGAATGTTTATAATGTTTTTATAGGAATGTTAGCTTTAATGAATTCAATTATTATATTAGTTTTATTAGTTTATGACATGCCTAAGGTAGTGATAGAATCTTTTACATATATAAATCTAATAATATCTATAATTTTTAATGTAGATTATATATTAGTATGGAAAAGGTATTTTATAAAAATTAATGCATTACAAAAGATAATGGAGTTATTTACATTAATACCTTTAGTATTTTTATATAAAATGAAATTTTATACAAATATATCAGAAGGTATATATTTATTAATAGAAATTTCAATGTTAATAATCTTACTTATTAAATTTAAAAATAGAATAAAGGAACTTGTAATAATAAATAAGTTTAATTATGTAATGATACTTACAACTATAGTAATAGTTCTAGGAGCTACAATAATATCCTTAATAGAAAAAATGTCATTTGGAGATGCTATATGGTGGAGCTTTGTAACTTTTACTACTGTTGGATATGGGGATATTTTAATAAAAACTACTTTAGGAAGATTATTTTCTATAGTTCTTATGACAATAGGAATTGGATTTATTAGTGTAACTACAAGTACAATAGCTATTTATTTAGTAAATAAAGATACTAAAAGAAAAATAAGTAAAGATTTTAAAAGTGAAACAATAGAACATATAAAATATAAAATAGATAACTTGGAGACTTTAAGCGATTCAGATTTAAAAGATATTTATGAAACATTAAGAATATTAAAAAATAAAGGTTGATTTTTAAGTTAATTAATTAGAAAAGTATAAAAGTTAAGTGGAAGATTTATATTTTAATTATAAACTTTCCACTTTTAAATTATAATCTTTTTGCATAAGTCGAGAAAGTGAACTTATCTGGTCTATGTCTTGATTCTGTATATTCAAACAAGGCTCCATCTTCTAAATAAACAAAGTTTTTAATTATAGCAACTTGATTATAATTTTTAAGATTTAAGTATTTACTATCTAATTTATTAATAGATTCCATGGCAATTAATTTTTGTGCACCAGCTATTTTTAAATTAAGAACGGTCTCAATATATTCATAAATTGAATTTTTAGCAATAGTTTCATTTAAATTAGTTATTATATCTTTTAGAAAGTAGTTAATATCTAAAATAGAATATTCACCATCTATATATCTAGAACGAACAATATAATAAACCACAGATCCTATTGCAAAACCTGTCTTTTTTGATAATTTCTCATCGATAATTATTTCTTCAAAGTTATGTAAGTTAGTTGTATATTCAATTCCATTATATAAAGAAGCTTCTTTAAAACTTTGTAAACCTCCTACTAAAAACTTGAATTGTTGTTTTTCTAAAACAAAGACTCCCTTACCATGAACGCTTGTAACAAGTCCTTCAAATGAAAGTTGATTAATTGCTCTTCGTACAGTATTTCTACTAACATTAAAAAGTTCTGTTAAATACTTCTCAGAAGGAATTTTTTCACTTGATTTAAAGTCTTCATTAATTATTTTGTTTTTTAAGTAATCATAAATTTCTATGTACCTTATTTTTTTCATTAAAAAACTCCTTTATGTATTATATTTATATTATATCACCATAATAGCAAAATAAATATATAAAACTTGTTTAAACAAGAGTTGACAAACTTGTTTAAACAAGATAAAATGAAATCGTAAACAAAATAAAAAATTAAGGGAGAGTTGGTTATGGGTGAATTTAGAACAGATTCAATAACCCTATTAGAATTAATAGGAGGAAAAGATAATATCGCAAGTGTAAGTCATTGTGTAACTAGGCTAAGGCTTGTTCTTAAGAATGACGATATAGCAAAAGCAAAAGCTAAAGAAATTGAAAAATTACCATCAGTAAAAGGAACATTCACAAATGCAGGTCAATTTCAAGTTATAATCGGAAATAATGTACAAGCATTTTATGAAGATTTTATAAAGATAGCAGGAGTAGAAGGAGTTTCAAAAGAAGAAGTTAAAAAAGCAGCACAGCAAAATATGTCTTTAATCCAAAGGATAATAAGTGGTTTATCAGAAATATTTATACCTATTTTACCAGCAATTATAACAGGAGGATTAATCCTTGGTTTTAGAAATGTTATAGGGGACTTAGCTATATTTGGAGATGGAACACAAACATTAACTCAATTAAATCCAGTACTATCAGAAATTCATGGATTCCTTTGGATATTAGGAGAAGCAATATTCCACTTCCTACCTGTTGCAGTAACTTGGTCAACAGTTAAAAAGTTTGGTGGTTCAGAAATACTTGGTATAGTACTTGGAATTACATTAGTTTCACCACAACTTTTAAATGCTTATGGATATGCAGCTGCTGCGGAAGCAGGAACTGTACCATTTTGGAACTTTGGATTATTTACAATAGATAAGGTTGGATATCAAGCACAGGTAATTCCAGCTATTTTGTCAGGAATAGTTTTAAGTAAAATAGAAACTTTCTTACGTAAGCATATTCCAGATGTGATTAAAATGATAATTATACCATTTACAGCTTTACTAGTAACTTTATTACTATCTTATATAATAATAGGACCAGTATCTAGAGTACTTGGAGATTATGTTGCAATTATATTCAACTATTTATTAACAGGACCATTTAAATTAATTGGAGCAATTATTTTTGGATTAACTTATGCACCACTTGTAATTACAGGATTACACCATACTTTTATAGCTGTTGATTTACAACTTATAGCAGCTGGTGGAACTATGGTTTGGCCGTTAATAGCTTTAAGTAATATAGCACAAGGAGCTTCAGCTTTTGCTATGTTAATAATATATAAAAAGAATGCAAGAATTAAATCTGTTGCATCTTCATCAGCAATATCTGCTTGGCTTGGAGTAACAGAACCAGCAATGTTTGGAATTAACTTAAAATATAAGTATCCTTTCATAGCGGCATTAATAGGATCAGCAGCAGCTTCTGTTGTATCAATACTATCAGGAGTACTCGCTAACTCAATAGGAATAGGCGGATTACCAGGTTTCTTAGCAATTCAACCACAATATTGGGTTCAATTTATAATAGCTATGGTAGTAGCAATTGTAGTACCTATTGTTCTTACTTTTATATTTGATAAAAAAATTGGAATAAAAGAAGATTAAGATTTATAAGATAACTTTTTAAATAAATCTTATATCTAAATAAATAAATGAATAAATAAATAAATGAATAAATAAATAAATAAAATGGTACTATTGTGAAATGAAATAAAGCTGGAAGTTATGCCTAATAAGCAAACGGACACCTTAATTTATTTTGCAATAGTTCTATATTTTATTATGAGGTGTGAATAGTGAATAAGAATAATTGGTGGAGATCATCAGTAGTATATCAAATTTATCCTAAAAGTTTTAAAGATAGTAATGGAGATGGAATTGGAGATATAGTTGGAATAATAGACGAATTAGATTATTTAAAAGACTTAGGGGTTCAAGTACTTTGGATAACTCCAATCTATGTTTCACCTCAAAATGACAATGGTTATGATATAGCAGACTATTATAATATTGATAAAGCTTTTGGAACTTTAGAGGATTTTAAAAGTCTTTTATATGAAACTCACAAAAGAGGAATGAAACTTATAATGGATATGGTTGTAAACCATACATCTACAGAAAATTATTGGTTTAAAGAAGCAATTAAAAGTAAAGATAATAAGTATCACGATTTTTATATTTGGAGAAAAGATAAAAATAACTGGAAGTCTAAGTTTGGAGGTTCTGCTTGGGAGTATGTAAAAGAAATAGGTGAATATTATCTTCATTTATTTGATGTTACTCAAGCTGATTTAAATTGGGAAAATCCTATTCTTAGAGAAGAAATTTATAAAATGATGAGATATTGGCTAGATATGGGGGTTGATGGATTTAGGTTAGATGTTGTTAATTTACTTTCAAAAGATCAAGATTTTCCTATGGATGATTTTAAAAGTGCAAACAGAGATGGAAGAAGATTTTATACTGATGGGCCAAGAATACATGAATATCTAAAACTAATTAATGAAAATGTCTTTTCTAAATACGAAAATATAATGACTGTTGGTGAAATGTCTTCAACAGATATTGAAAACTGTGTAGAATATACAAAACAAGAAAATAAAGAATTAGATATGGTATTTAATTTTCATCACCTAAAAGTAGATTATAAAAATGGAGACAAATGGAGTTTAGATAGATTTAATTTTAAAGAATTAAAAGAAATACTTTTTAAATGGCAAGTTGAAATGGAAGCTGGAAATGGATGGAATGCATTATTTTGGTGTAATCATGATCAACCAAGAATAGTATCAAGATTTGGAAATGATATAATTTATAGAGTAGAATCAGCTAAAATGTTAGGAACAGCAATACAATTAATGAGAGGTACTCCTTATATTTACCAGGGAGAAGAAATAGGAATGACTAATCCAAATTTTGATAGCATTGAAGATTATAGAGATATTGAATCATTAAATGCTTATGAAATATTAATAAACAAGGGGTTGAAAAAGGAAGAAGCTATAAATGTTATAAAAAATAGATCTAGAGATAATTCAAGAACGCCAATGCAGTGGAATGAAAATGAAAATTCAGGTTTTAGCAAAGGTAAGCCTTGGATAGGTGTATCTAAAAATTATAAAGAAATAAATGTAAGAATAGAAAAGGAAAATAAAGAATCTATATTAAACTACTATAAAAAGCTAATAAAGATAAGAAAAGATAACAAAGTAATATCAGAGGGTAAATTTATTCCTATATTAAAAGATCACTCTAAAATTTTTTCTTATATTAGAGAATTAGATAATGAAAAGATTTTAGTTGTATGTAACTTTTATGGGGAAAAAACTATGGCTAATATAGATGAATTAAAGAATATAAAAAAGGTTATTTTAAATAACTCTAGAGAAAATAAAATAGAAAATGAATTTATTTTCCTAGAAGCTTACGGGACCATGGTTATATCCATTTAAAAGTTTATATTAAGGACTGTCTATGATAGTCCTATTTTTTTATTTCTTAGGAAATTATTATAGTGACCTCATTTAATTAAATTTTTATTGATAATTTAAAGATAGGATAAAGTCAATTTTAAGAGTTATTATAAGTAAGTACTTTATCCTTATAGTATAAATATGATATTATAAGATATAAAGATAATTAGGAGGAAATATGGTAAAAGCAGTATTGTTTGATTTAGATGGAACACTTTTAGATACAAATCAGTTAATTTATAATTCATTTGAAAAAACCTTCAAAGACTTATTAGGTTTATCTTTAAAAAAGGAAGAAATAATTAAATTTTTTGGAATACCATTAAAAGATGCTTTTGTCCCTTATTTTAAAGAAGATGAAGAGGACAAGATAGAAAGCTATATAAAATATTATAGAACTATTAATGAAGAAATTCATGATACTATGTGTTTTGCCTTTGATGGGGTAAAGGAAATGCTAGATAAATTAAAAGAAATAGGAATGAAAATTGGAATAGTAACCTCTAAAAGGGAAGAACTTGCTATAAGAGGAATGAAAATAGCTGGAATATATGACTATATGGATGTTATAATAACCCCAGAAAAAACTATCTTACATAAACCAAATGGAGAACCAGCAGAAGAGGCTTGTAACTTACTTGGAATTAAGCCAAAAGAAGCTATAATGGTAGGAGATAGTAGTTACGATATTTTATGCGGAAATGCAGCAGGTTGTAAGACTTGTGCTGTTGAATATAGCATTGTAGATATTGAAGAACTAAAAGAATCAAATCCTGATTACATAATAAAAAGACCAATAGAAATATTGGATATATTATAGGAGGCTATTATGAAAAATATTGTAATTTTAGATGTTAAAACTTTAGGAGACCTTAATTTCGAGTGTCTTAATAAATATGGAAAGGTAACTCATTATCAAGTAAGTAAAGGTGAGGACATTACAGATAAAATAAAAGATGCTCATATAATTTTAACTAATAAGGTTGAATTAAATGAAAAAAATCTTTCTTTTGCTAAAGACCTTGAACTAATTTGTGAAACAGCTACAGGATTTAATAATATAGATATAAAATATGCTAGAGAAAATAATATAGCAGTAACAAATGTAGCAGGCTATTCGACTAATACAGTAGCCCAACATACATTAGCTACAGTTCTAGCTCTATTTGATAATATTTTATATTATGATAACTATGTTAAGTCTGGAACTTATGCAAAGTCAAAAATATTTACTGATGTTTCAAAAACATTTTATGAATTAGAAGGAAAGACTTGGGGCATTATAGGCTTTGGTGCTATAGGTAAAAAGGTCGCTAAGCTTGCAGAAGCCTTTGGAGCTAATATAATTTATTACTCTACTTCAGGTAAAAACTCAAATAGTGAATATAAGAGAGTAGAATTTAATGAATTACTTAGCACTGCAGATGTAATATCAATACATTCTCCATTAAATGAGAACACAAAAGGATTAATTAACTACGAAGCTTTAAGCAAGATGAAAAATACGGCTATATTAGCTAATATGGGTAGAGGCCCTATTATAGTTGAAAAAGATTTAGCAAAAGCATTAGATGAAGATTTAATTGCAGGAGCATCATTAGATGTGTTTGAAGTTGAACCTATTAAAGAAGATAATCCTTTAATGAGAATTAAAGATACAAATAAGTTGATTTGTAGTCCTCATATTGGGTGGGCAAGCTTAGAAGCTAGAAATAGACTTCTTTTACAAGTAGATAAAAATATTGAAGCTTTTTATAAAGGTGAAAAAACAAATAGAGTAGAATTGTAAAAGAGATATTGAAAAATTATTATTAAATATAATATAGTAAATTATATAAGTTAGGAGGGTATAGATGGTAGGGGGAACATACAATGGAGTTGAAAATTATAAGAGAAAAGTTAACAGGACTAAAATAAGAGGTCTATTCTCTATATTATTAATAACACTATTAACAATAAGCTCTTTAATTATTATATCTATTTTCAACAAAAATGTTAATAAAGATGTAGATGTTAATAATAGTTTTATAGAGTTAATAAAAGATAAAGCTGTAAAAAACTACAAGGATTATGGAATACTACCTTCTGTTACTATTTCCCAAGCAATAATAGAGTCAGATTGGGGTAATTCTACTTTAGCATCTGAATACAATAATTTATTTGGAATAAAGGCTGATGAAAGCTGGAAGGGCGACAAAGTAAATTTTGAAACTAATGAAAATTATGATGATATAATACATTCTAATTTCAGATCTTATAAAAGTATTGAAGATTCTGTTGAAGATCATGGAAAGTTTTTATTTGAAAATTCTAGATATAGGGAAAGTGGACTTTTTGATAGTAATGATTATAAGATTCAAGCAAAGGCATTAGAAAATGCAGGTTATGCTACAGTAAAAGATGAAAAAGGAGAATTAATATACTCCAAGATTATTATAGAAGTAATAGAAAGTAATAATTTATATGCATATGATAAGTAGTATCTAAATAATTTTATTTAGATACTACTTATTTATCTTATAATAAATTTCTTTTCAGAAGAAACAATAGTAATTTCTTTTACTTCAAGGGTGTCTATCTTAATAAATCTATTTCCTTTATTTATTAGTTCTATTAGATTGTTAATTGAATCATAAGTTCCTTGAACTTCAATCTCAACAGAAGCATCATTTAAGTTTCTTACATAACCTGTTAATCCTAAAAATGTAGAATTCATTTGGACAAAAAATCTAAAGCCAACACCTTGAACACGGCCTTTAGCTAAAATATAATATCTAATCATAATACCTCCATAAAAATTAATAAGAAAATTATATTGTAATAGCAAATAAAATGCAAATGAAACTTGTGGATTTTAAGACTATATGATACAATAACAAAAAAACAAAAGGGTATTGGGAAATAAAGGAGGAAGATATATGGAAAGATCATTGGTACTTATAAAACCAGATGCTGTAGAAAAAAACATTATTGGTAAGATAATTAATATGTACGAAGAAAACGGTTTAAAAGTGGTAAGTTTGAAGATGGAAAAGATCAGTAATAAATTTGCTATTGAGCACTATAAAGAACATATAGGAAAGGTATTTTTTGATCCTCTTATAGAATTTATTACAAGGGGGCCTATTTGTGCGTTAATAATTGAAGGTGAAAATGCTATAGAAAAAATAAGAAAAATAAATGGTAGTACTAATATTGAAATGGCAGAGGAAGGAACTATAAGAAAGCTATATGCAAGCAACAGTAAGGAAAATTGTGTCCATGCCTCAGATAGCATAGAAAGCTCTAAAAGAGAAATTAACCTTTGGTTTTAAATAAAAGATAGTGTAGTGACTTTTAGTTAGTCACTACACTATCTTTTTGTAAAAATAAATAAACTAAATTAGTTAGTTTATTTTTACTTTAAGCCAAGCATCATCATAAAGCTTAATATTATTATCTAAATTTCTAAATATTTCACATTTTTTTATAACGGATTCAGGAGGATAAACTGTTTCATCTTCTTGAGTTTCTTTATCTAAAAGATTATAAGCTGAAAGATTGGGAGTAGCATATCCTATGTATTCAACATTTTCTTTAGCATTTTTTGGATCAGATAAGAAGTTTATAAAGGCTTCGGCTGCTTCTTTATGTTTAGCACCTTTTGGAATTACCATAGTATCAAACCAAATATTTGAGCCCTCTTTTGGAATAACATATTGTAGATTTAAATCTGCGGCTTCATCTTGTATATAAATTGCATCACCTGAGTAAACTGTAGCAAAAGTTGCTTCTCCATTTATCATTTTATCTTTAACTTCATCCATAACATAGGATTGAATTAAAGGTTTTTGTTTTATTAACTCTTGTGAAGCTTTATCTAATTCTTCTTCATCTACAGAATTTAAGGAATAACCTAGTTTTACTAAAGAAATAGCTAAAGTATCTCTTATAGAGTCAAACATAAATATTTCACCCTTATATTTTTCATTCCATAAATCATCCCAGCTATTAATTTCATCAGTTACATTATCTGCATTATATATAATTCCAATAGTTCCCCACATATATGGAACGGAATATTCATTAGTAGGATCATATATTAAATTTTTATATTGATTACCTATGTTTATATAGTTTGGAATATTGTTAAAGTTTATTTTTTCAAGCATATCTTGAGAAATCATTTTTTCAACCATATAATCAGATGGAAAAATTATATCGTAAGTTCCTGGACTATTCCTAACCTTCTGATACATTATTTCATTAGATTCATAAGTATCATATATAATATCTATACCTGTTTCTGATTCAAACTTTGCAATTAAATCTTCATTTATATAGTCACCATAATTAAATACATTAAGAGTTTTATTAGAAGTTGTAGCATCTTCTTTTGAGCAACCTATGAAGCTAGAAGATATAAGTACTATAGAAGACAATAATGCTATTATTTTATTTAACTTTTTCAACCTTTTTTCCTCCTGTAAACTCTTTTCTATTAACAATTAGTAAGAATGTTAAAACTGTTAAAAACATTAAAGTTGATAATGCATTTATTTCAGGCTTTATACCTCTTCTTGCCATAGAAAAAATTTCTATTGATAAATTCGTAACTCCAGGTCCTGCAGTAAAGAAGCTTATAACAAAATCATCAATGGACATGGTAAATGCCATTAGCATACCTGATACTATACCAGGTTTAATTTGTGGTAATATAACTTTTCTTAATGTAAAAGAAGGGGTAGCACCTAAGTCTAAAGCTGCTTCTTCAATATTATCTGGTAATTGACTAAGCTTTGGAAGTACAGATAAAACTACATAAGGTATGCTAAAGGTAATATGAGCTATTAGCATAGTTGTAAAACCAAAATCAAGTTTTGTTAATGGCCTTATAAATATAAATAAACTCATTAGAGATATACCAGTTACTATATCAGGGTTTAAGACTGGTAAATAGTTAATATTTAGAAGAAGAGTCTTTTTAGAACCTTTCATCTTATTAATAGCAATAGCAGCTAAAGTACCTATTATAGTAGCAACTATTGAAGAAATAATGGCGATAACAACAGTAAAGAATAAAGCTTCTTTAATTCTTTCATTATGAAACAATTCTATATACCATTTAAAGGTGAAACCAGTCCAATGTCCCATAGTTTTTGAATCATTAAAGGAGAATACGATTAAAGAAACTATTGGTGTATATAAAAAGATGAAAATAAGAATTAAATAAAATCTTTTTAGAAAATCCTCAAGTTTTTTTACCATAGTTGGCCACCTCCTTCTTTTGATCCTGAATTATCAAACATATTCATAATTGCCATAGAGATTAATATAATTATCATCATAAATATTGAGATAGATGAACCAAAGTTCCAATCACCCATAGTTGTATATTGTTGTTCAATTAGGTTACCAAGGAGCATATATTGTCCACCACCTAGTAATCTTGAAATTACAAATGTTGAAACTGCAGGCATAAATACCATTGTTATTCCAGAGACAACACCAGGAATACTTAAAGGTAAAACAACTTTTGTAAATACTTTTAATCTATTTGCGCCTAAGTCAGAAGCAGCATTTAATAGACTATTATCCATTTTTGATAAAACAGTGTATATTGGCAAAACCATGAAGGGTAGAAAGTTATATATCATACCTAATATAACAGCGCCATCGTTATATAGTAATGTATAGGGACCAAGACCTACATAGCTTAAAATGTTATTAATGAATCCATTTTTACCTAAGATAGGTAACCATGCATAAGTTCTAAGTAGGAAATTCATCCACATAGGTACTATAAATAACATAATTAAAATACTACCTTTTGAAGGCTTCATTTTAGAAATTATATAAGCTACTGGATATCCAAGGATTAAGCACCATATTGTTGAAAAAAGTGCAAGGACTAAACTCCTGTGAAATACTTTTATATATTGAGGTTTAATAAGTCTAAAAAAGTTCTCTAGAGAGAAAACATAACCTCCGTTAGCATCTGTTACTGTAAATCCAAAGAAAAATACTATTAATAAAGGTATTATTATAAATAAAGAACTCCAAAATATGAAAGGTGATATTGCAAGTTTTGAATTTGAATTCCTAGCTTTACTCATTTTCTGAAACCTTTCTCATTATATGGATATCTTCAGGATATATATCTAAGCCTATAGTTGAATTTAATTCAGCAAACTTAGTATTATGAAGAATCCAAAGGTTAGTTCCTTCTAAAACTTCTATTTCATAATGAACACCTTTAAAAATTATTGATTTTACAGTACCCTTTAGCATTCCCTTATCTTCTGGAACAATTTTAATATCTTCTGGTCTTACAACAACATCTATAGACTCATTTTTATTAAAGTCTTTATCTACACACTCAAATTCATATCCGCAGAAGTTAACTTTATAGTCATCAATCATAACTCCATCTAGTATGTTACTTTCTCCAATAAAATCTGCAACAAAAGCATTAGCAGGTTCATTATATATATCTTCAGGAGATCCCATTTGTTGGATTTTACCTTTATTCATTACAATTATTGTATCTGACATTGTTAAAGCTTCTTCTTGATCATGGGTTACAAATATAAAAGTAATTCCAAGCCTTTGTTGGATTCTTTTAAGTTCAACTTGCATCTCTTTCCTAAGTTTTAAATCTAAAGCACCTAAAGGTTCATCAAGTAGAAGAATCTCTGGTTCATTAACTAAAGCTCTTGCAATAGCAACTCTTTGTTGTTGTCCACCACTTAAAGATTCTATATTTCTTTTTTCATAACCTTCAAGAGAAACTAATTTAAGCATATCTAGAACTTTTGATTTAATTTCATCTTTAGGAAGTTTTTTTATTTTCAATCCAAAAGCTATATTTTCAAACACATTCATATGAGGAAATAGAGCATATTTTTGAAAGACGGTGTTTACCTGTCTTTTATAAGGGGGTAATTTAGAAATATTATTGCCATTAAATAATATTTCACCTTTATCAGCTTCTTCAAAACCGGCAATAATTCTTAAGGTAGTGGTTTTACCACAACCACTAGGTCCTAATAATGTTAAAAATTCATTTCTTCTTATACTAACATTAAGATTATCTAATACACAGTTATTTTCAAAGGCTTTAGATATCCCCTTAAGTTCTATAATGTTTTTGTCCAAAATAAACACCTCTTTCTTTCAATTAGAATGATGGTGGAGTACTTATCCAAATTACTTTAGCAGGAGTAGTCCCATCATTTGATATATAATGATTTGATTTAGGTTTAAAGTAAAAACTTTCACCTTTTTTTACTTTAAATTTCTTTTTTCCAATATGGAGAATAATAGTACCTGATAATACAAAACCAAATTCTTCACCTTCATGAGGTTGTTCTTCTGTATATTGACCCTTTGGTTCTAAAGTTATCATAATAGGTTCCATTTGATTCTTTTGAGCATTAGGTATAAGCCACATAAGTTTATATTTTAATTCTTCATTATCAGTTTCAAACATATCTTCAGCAGTAAAGGTAACTTTTTCTTCGGAAACATCACTAAAAAATTCAGTTAGATTAGTTCCGAGAGTTTCTAGAATATCTATAAGTGTCGCAATAGAAGGTGAAGTAATTTCATTTTCAACTTGAGATATAAACCCTTTTGAAAGTTCACATCTATTAGCTAGTTCTTCTTGAGTTAATTGTTTTTCAATACGAAGTCTACGTATTTTTGTACCGATTTCCAAAATTACACCTCTACATCTATATTTTATAATACTAAACTTTAAGTTTAAAATTACTAAACAAACAATAGTTATTATAAATACTAATTAGAAAAAAATCAATATTTTTTTAAAAAAACTTTAAAAAGTTTTTTTATTTAAAACTCTCTTAATCATTGTTAACATTGAAGTAGGGAGGCTGACTCAAAAAAAAGTTTAATAAAACAACACTTTTAGTTTAGTAATACTAATTATTTTTAAAAAGATACCAAAGTTGAAAAAGATAAGCATTTATGAGATAATATTTTTATGTATTATTAAAAATAAATAAAAAATGATAGTTTTATATATAAGAAAAAGAGCATTGTAATAAATATAAATTAGTGACTTTATAAAAAAGATTAAGTCATTTTTAATTATCAGGGAAGGAGTTTTAATATGATAAAGGGAAGAATTCATTCAATAGAATCAATGGGATTAGTAGATGGTCCAGGAATAAGGAATGTAATATTTTTTCAAGGATGTTCATTAAGGTGCGTGTACTGCCATAATCCAGACACTTGGAGCGATAAAGGTGGAGAAGAATATACAGCAAAAGAGCTTGTAACTAAAATAAGCAAATTTAAAAGTTATTTTAAAGCTTCAGGAGGAGGCGTTACCTTTTCAGGCGGGGATCCTTTAAGACAACCGGAATTTTTAATTGAAGCTTTGAAGTTATGTAAAGAAGAAGGAATACACACTTGTTTAGATACTTCAGGAGTAGGCCTTGGATATTATGATGAAATATTAGAATATACAGATTTGATTTTATATGATGTAAAACATTTGACAGAAGAGGGTTACAAAGAAATTACAGGATTTCCAATAGAAGAAACTAATAAATTTTTAAAAGCTTTAAAAAAATCTAAAACTAAGGTTTGGATAAGGCAAGTTGTTATTCCAGGAAGAACAGATAGCGATGAGTATATGAAAAGGTTAAAAGATTTTATACAGACTATAGATAATGTAGAAAAAGTAGAGTTATTACCTTATCACTTACTTGGAATTAGTAAATATGAAACTTTAGGATTTGAATATAGACTTAAGGATGTACCCGCTATGAATAAAGAAAAATGTATGGAGTTACAGAAGAAATACTTTGGGTAGTTAAGTTCTTTTTAAATTAGATATTAAAAATATTACAGAAAATAGTATATTAAATTTTCAATAAAAAGGTGTTCTTACTAACTAGTAAGAACACCTTTTAAGTTTAAGAGTTAATGAACTTTTAAACCTTATTTTGAAAAAATTTATTTTGATATTAAGGTACTAAAATAGCCAGGTTTTATTAATCCCTTTTTCATACCTTGTATTACTAATAAATAAGTAGCTGTAGTATCAAATCTTGCATCGTGATAATTTCCACTACCTTCAAATAAATCATTGGATTTATTTGAGATTTGTTCTTCAGTTATTCCAAGATAATTAACTACTTCTGAAAGTTTTGGATTTTTTATATTTCCTGAAGGACTTGGTAAGTTACATAAGTTTTTATAATAAGCCATAGTACAGAAAGTATTTTTTGGCTCCCACTGGCTATCTATTAAACCAGATTCCCAAAGTTGATTTATTTCATGCTTTAAGAACTTGATATCGAACTGAACATTATGCCCAATTACAAAATCTGCTTCGAAAAAATCATGCATAAATTCTGTTATAGAGTCTAAAAACTCCATTCCTTCTGATAATTCATATAATTTTTCTAAGGAAAAACCATGGATAGCTTCAGCACCTTGATCCATGTTATCAACAGTGAAGAAGAAATTCTTACCAGTGGTAGTTTGGGGTTTAGTAGAAGCATCAACAACTATATAACTTAATTGACATATGTTACCTGGTTTTATGCTTGTTGTTTCTGTATCAAAAAAAAGTAATTTCATTATACCCTCCTAAGTACTGTTTTACTTATTATATAATAACATAAAATATAAAACTAATTAATAAGAATAATAAAAAATGAGCCTATCCAACTAAATGTGTAGCAGGCTCATTTCAAAAATTATTTACCGTCTAAAGCTTCTGATATAACTTTTAACATCTCTAAACAAGTTTCTAAGGTTCTATTATTTACATCTAGAGATGGGTTAAATTCGACAAAATCTATAGCTTTAACTAAAGAGGTATTAATTATAGTTTCAATTATGGTTTTTCCTTCTAAAAATGATATTCCATCTTCTACAGGTGTTCCAGTACCTGGAACGTAAGAAGGATCTAAAACATCAATATCAAAGCTTAAATGAATATTGTTTACCTTGGTTCTTTTTAAAGCTTCAATAAGTTCCTTTAAGACCACTTGTATGCCCTGGTTTTTAATATATTCCATGGTCCATAAGTTAAGTTTTTTTTCTTTGGCTAATTTAGTTTCGCCAATGTCTAAGTCTCTACAGCCAATTAAAAATACATTTTCAGGTTTAACCTTAGTCCCGTCAAAGTAAAGGTTAGTAAGAACGTCAGGTCCTACACCAATTGAACTTGCTAAAGGCATTCCGTGAATGTTTCCAGATGGGGAAGTTTCTGGTGTGTTTATATCACCATGCGCATCAACCCAAATAACTGCAAGATCATCTTTGAAAAACTTACTAGAGCCAGCTAAACTACCTAAGGCTAGAGAATGGTCTCCACCTATAACTAGAGGTAAATATGAATTTGATAAAGATTCATAAACCTTATCTCCAAGTTCTACATTTGATCTTATTACTTCATCTAAATACTTCATTTTGGCATTAGCTGCGTATTTGTCCTTTGAAGAAACATTTTTTAAATGAACTTCTCCCATATCACAGACTTGGTGGCTTTTATTAAAGATATCTAGAAGTTTGTTCTCTCTTAAAACTTTTGGCCCATTTTCTACTCCAGGATTATCACATCCGTAGAATATAGGCATATCAATAATACTAATATTCATAAAACAAACCTCCCTAAGGATTAAATTTTCTTGGGCAATAAATATATATTAATGTCTTAATGTTAATATGTAAATATAAATTTATAAAAAAGTTAATAAAAATTTTTAATATTTAAATATATATGACTAAAACTGTATAAATTTATAAGTTATAATATGAAAAGAAAAAGAAAATGTGATAAAAAATAAAAAACTATTAAAATAATAAAAATAAATATTATTTTAATAGTTTTATAAAATGATTGTAGGATAAATTAATTTTAAGAAACCATTTCACTAAGTTTATATAATGCTTCTTCTAAAGTATCATAGAAAAACTTGTTTTCTTTTATAAGACTTTGATCTATTTCTGGCAAGTTATTTATAGCTTTATATTCTTCGTAAACTTTTTTCTCACTTTCTAAAACTTTTCCAGAAGAATCAGTTTTAAAAACAGATATAAAACCTTTTTCTTCACCTAAATAATATTTATTACTTTGAAAATTACTAATATCATCAGATTTGTTACGGTTATAAACTAATTTTGTATCATCAAATTCATTTAATGTGTAACCACTCTTTTCTAGTTCTTTAGAAAGACTTTCTAAAGTAAAATTACCTTTTAAATTTAATTTATCTTTTAACTTTACAAAACTTTCTGACATATCAATGGTATCCTCTGTTTTTAAAGTTATATACATATTATCTTCTAGATTAGTACTTGAATTATTAAATACTTCTTTTCTATCTAAATCTTTTTCAGAAAAATTTTTAGAAGGATTAGTATAATAATTTGTAATATAATAACTAGTTAAAAAACAGATGAACATTAATGAAACCGATATAAAGAAAGTACCAGTTATTTTTTTGAAAGAATAACTTTTTTTCATTTTATCACCTCTAGTTAAAGCCTTGACAATTAATTGAAATAATAATCATTAATAATAAAAAAAGATGTATATATTAGAATATGTTAGTATGAAATATTATAAATATTAGAAATAAGATAAATTTGAAATGAAATTGACAAAATAATAATGTATAATAGAGTAATGCTATTGTACAAGGATATATTTTATTTATATAATGATACTGGGAGGAATTAAGATGGATATAAAGGATTTAGAAGACAAAGAAGATAATGGGGTAAAAAAAAGAAGAGTTAAAGGTAAGAAAAATAAAAAAAAGAAAATAGCAATAATTAGTATTATATCTTTAATATTAGCGCTTTTAATAGCAGGTATTAGTATATACTTTAAAATACGAAGTAATGTATATACTGAATATGTGCCTGAAAAGGTTAAGGAATTAAGTTATAGCGAAGTTGAAGGCATAACAAATGTTTTGTTAATAGGAACAGATGGTAGGACATTAGATGAACCTTCAAGATCAGATTCTATTATTATTGCAACTTTAGATAATAACAATAAAAAGGTGAAATTAACAACAATAATGAGAGATACCTTAGTTGAAATTCCTGAATATGGTGAAGACAAAATAAATGCAGCATTTGCTTTAGGAGCTTTAGAAGAAGATAAAAAAGGCAATCTTAAAGGTGCAGAAGGTGGAGCTGCATTATTAATGAAAACTATTGAAGATAACTTTAATCTTCATTTAGACAAGTACGTTGTAGTTAACTTTTGGGGTTTTGAAGCCATTATAGATGAAATTAATGGAATAGAAATTGACGTAAAGGACTATGAAATTGATGAAGTTAATAAATACATAGGTGAAAGTACAGGTGTTAATTCACCAATGCTTGAGGAGCCTGGACTTCAACATTTAAATGGTCAACAAGCTTTATCTTATGCAAGAATAAGATATGTAGGAAATGGTAACTTTGAAAGAGGAGAAAGACAAACTAGAGTATTAAAAGAAGTTGCAGAAAGCTTGAAAAGTATTAATCCTATTAAATATGTAAATGTTGCAAATACAATGTCAAAACATGTGAAAACCAATATTGATATACCACAAGCTTTAAATTTGGCTTATACAATATACAAATTTCCAACTTTAAATATAAATCAATTACAAATACCACAAGCTGAATTAATTGCAAGAGATAATCTTTATAAAGATAAAGGTTGGTGTTTATTAATAGATTTAAAACAAAGTTCAAAGGTATTATATGACTTTATATTTAATGATAAAGAACCTAATACAGAGGAATTCGATATACAATCTGTTTTAAATGTATTAGTTTATTATAATGATAAAGAAGCTAGATATAATTCTATTTATAACATCAAACCAGAAGATTATAATGATAAAGAAGAAAAAGAAGAAATAACTCCTACTGTTCCAGTAGAAAAACCAAAACCGGATCCAAAACCAGATCCGAATCCAACACCGGGCCAGACACCGAATCCGACACCAGGCCAGATACCAAATCCAACACCGGATCCGACACCAGGCCAGACACCGGATCCGACACCAGGCCAGACACCGAATCCGACACCAGACCCGATGCCGAATCCAACACCTGATAATACCAGATAATAATTGTGGTAGACATGGAGAATAAATCATTATATAGAATAAGACAGTAAATAGGAAAGATTGAATATAAGGGCTTTACTAAAAGTAAGGCCCTTAATTAATAAAGAAGTAGATATATATACTTGAAAACTAAATGATGGAAATTATAAAAAGTTTATTTACAGGGTAAATTTCTTATAAAATAAAAAGTAATTATTTTTATGGTATAATAAATTAAGTTTATTAGGAGGTATTTAATTTGGAAATTATATTAGATAAATTATTAGTAATACCAGCTATTTTAATAGCTTTTACGGCACAAGGGTATTCAAAAGCTAAAATGGCTGATAAATTAGGAGATAAAACTCCAAGGTTTCAAGGAAGACTATCCTTAAGTCCTTTTAATCATATTGATCTAGTTGGGTTTATTATGATATTATTTATTGGATTTGGATGGACAAAACCTGTAGAGACTAATCCAAGTGCTTATAAAAGAGGATACAAGGATGCAATAAAAGTAACATTGGTTTCTTTATTTTCAATGTTAATAGTAGCTTTTATAGGTTCATTTATTTTAGCTTTATTTTATAGGTTTGGAAGTGGCTTACATATGTCTACTTTTAAAATAATAGCTTCGATATTAGCAAATATAATATATGTAAATGTAAGTCTATTTATATTTAATTTATTGCCACTACCAGGTCTTGCAGGATTTGAATTGTTTAGAGAAATAAATCCTAAAAAGTTTTATGAAATTTCAGGAGTTATATATAGATATCAACTTCCGATCATTATAGGGATAGCAGTTATAGGAAGAAATGTTTTAGGAATACCAATATCATTTATAGCAAATACATTTATAAAATTAGCTACTTTAATAATTTTATAAAATAAAGAAGTTAGGAGTTTTAAATCCTAACTTCTTTATTCTTTAGAAAATTATAATAAACTTATCACATGGATAAGTTATTATAATTTCCCCTTTTAGTATATTTTAATTTAAATAAGTAGATTCAATTATTAAGTTTCTTCCGTAAATTTCTTTGAATTTATCAATTCCTCTTAAGGCTTGCCTGACTTCAAAATCTACGTTTATATCAGAGAAAACTAAAATTCTTACAGTATCTTCTTCTATGAAAGTTTCTATTTTTTTAACAGCTCCAACTAAACTTCTATCTAACCCTTCAGCAATTTTTACTAATATACTAATTTGATTTATAACCTTTAAATCTAATTGATTTATTATTGCTGAAAAAGGTACTAATGATGTTTGGTAACTATTAAACCTATGTGAAGAAGCTATTAAGGCACTCATTAAAAGCTCTTTATGACTTAAACCATTTATATGTGAATTTAATATAATATAAAAAGAATGTTTGTGATGACCATAATAATTAATACTAATTCCACAATCATGAAGCATAGAGGCGGTTTTTATTATATTTAAATAGCTATCATCTAAATGATGAAGAGGTTTTAAATCATTAAATAAATTAAGTGAAGTTTTAAAGACGTTAAAGGCATGATTTTTATCTCCATTTAATGTGTTTAAAATACCATCTAAGCTATAATCTAATATATCAGTTGTTATAGAAAAGTTTTTTTCTAAATATTCATAAATTAATCCTTCTCTTAAAGCTCTACCAGAGACTTTTATTTTGCTACAACTAATTGCATTTACAATACTTTTAAAGATAGCAGTTCCACCAACTATAATATCTGAAAACTCAGGTTCTATGCCAGCTAATTTCTGTCTTTGTTTTAAGTCTTTTGATTTTAGCAGATTATAAACTTCATTAACATCTAAATCTGACATTTCATAATTATGTGGTATATCAAAAGGATATCTTTTTTTAACTCTATCTAATTTAGCTAAATTTCTTGAAGTTGAAGCTATAGCAATTACATAATCAAATTTATTATTATATAACCAATCAATCCCAGATAAGTTATTCTTAATTAATGAAAAGGCTTCTTCTAAATCTTTAGATAAAATCCTATCAATTAAATTATATTTATAAGATAAGTTAACACTACCTATGGGAAGGGTAAATTGTTCAATAATTTTATTTCCTTGAACCCACGCTAAATGAGTATCAGTACCAGCAACTTCTACGATTAAGGCATTTTCTACATAAATACTTTTTTGTATGCCTAAAAAGTTATAATATATTTCCTCTTCTTTTGATAGAATCCTTATATCAATATCTAATTGCTTTTTTATTAAAGGCAAAAGCAAGTCCTTATTTTTAGCTTCTCTTAAAGATTCAGTTGCTACAGCAATAATATTAGATGTATTAGTAACAGTACACATACTTTTATAAGCTGCTAATGTAGATAAAATTATATCAGTATTCTCTCTGCAAATATTACCATTAATTAAATCATGACAAAGTCTAATTGGGGTTTTTAATTCATCTATAACTTTAAAATATCCAGAATCATCTATTTCACTTAACATTAGTCTAATAGAACTTGGTCCAAAATCAATGACACCAATTTTATTCATAATTACTCCTTTATATTAAATAAATTTATTAAGAAATTAATGTTATAATACTTTTAATAATTTGTAATATTAATTGAACTATATATAATAGAATATTATATCACTTTAAAACAATATGTATATAAGCTACAATAAAGATTTTATATTCAACATAGTTAATGATATGATTTATAAGTTTAAGTGAATTATTTATCTAATTAAGGCATATAAAAAACAACATAATATATATTGAAATCTTTTAAGACTTCAAATTTAGTTGACAATAAATTGATAATTTATGTATAATGATTCTAATATAATTAATAAAATAATTTCTATGATAAGAAGAGTACTTTATTAAAAGCTTAAAGCGATTAGAGAATGGTGTAAGCTCTATAAGATTTAATACAAGGAAGAGAACCTTTGAGGAATTACGTTTTGCTGCGTTAAAGCATTAAGTGGCATTTTGCAATTAGAGTGGTACCGCGGAATTACTTCGTCTCTTATTTTATAAGAGGCGTTTTTTTATTTTATAAGAAGTTATAATAACTTTATTTTGTAGATAAGTTATTATGATTTCAACATTCAGTTTTTATTTTACAATTAGGAGGAGAAGAAAATGGATTATAAAAAGAAAGTTGCTGAAGCAATAAGTAAAAATGTTGATATGGAAATTGAAAATATTGAAAGATTAATAGAGATTCCACCAAAACCTGAAATGGGGGACTATGCTTTTCCTTGCTTCCAATTAGCTAAGGAATTTAGAAAAGCACCAAATGTTATATCAGAAGAATTAGCTGGTAAAATAGATAAAGAAGGTTTTGAGAAGGTTATTAACCTTGGACCATATATAAATTTCTTTGCGGATAAAAGTATATTTACTAAGAATGTTATAGAAAAGGTAATTTTAGAAAAAGAAAGTTATGGTTCCTCAAGGATTGGAGAAGGAAAAACTATATGTGTTGAATATTCTTCACCCAATATTGCAAAACCTTTCCATGTCGGACACCTATTTACTACAGCTATAGGAAATTCTTTATATAAAATATTTAAAAAAGAAGGCTACCATGTAGAAGGACTTAATCATTTAGGTGACTGGGGAACTCAATTTGGCAAACTAATATCAGCTTATAAAAAATGGGGTAATGAAGATGCCTTAGAAGAAAATCCAATAGATGAACTTTTAAGAATATATGTGAAATTCCATGAAGAAGCAGAAAAAGATCCTTCTTTAGTAGATGAAGGAAGAGCTTACTTTAAAGCCTTAGAAGATGGAGATAAGGATGTTGAAGCTTTATGGACTAGATTTAAAGACTTAAGTTTAAAGGAATTTAATAGAATATATGATATATTTGATGTTAAGTTTGATTCCTTTAATGGAGAAGCTTTCTACAATGATAAAATGGATGTTGTTATAAAAGAATTAAGAGATAAAGGTATCTTAGTTGAAAGTAATGGAGCACAAGTTGTAATGCTTGATGAATATAATATGCCTCCATGTATAGTTTTAAAAGGCGATGGAGCTACGATATATGCAACTAGAGACTTAGCTGCTGCAATATATAGAAAGAAAACTTATGATTTTGATAAATGTATATATGTTGTTGGTGGAACTCAATCACTACACTTTAAACAAGTATTTAAGGTGTTAGAACTTGCAGGACATGAATGGGCTAAAGATTGTAAACATGTAGGGTTCGGCTTAGTTAAATCAACAGAGGGAGCATTATCTACAAGAAAAGGTAAAGTTATAACACTTGATGATTTAACTAGAGAAACAATTGAAAAAGCAAAAGAAGTAATAAATGAAAAAAATCCAACTCTTGAAAATAAAGAAGAAGTAGCTAAAAAGATTGGAATAGGTTCTATACTATTTACTTATCTTAAAAATTCAAGAGAAAAAGATATTATCTTTGATTGGAAAGAAATGCTTTCCTTTGAAGGGGAAACTGGACCTTATGTTCAATACTCTTATGCAAGAGCAAATAGTATTTTAGCAAGGGCTTCTGAAATAAAAGGAGAAGTTGACTATTCTAAGTTAACTTCAAAGGAAGAGTTTGAATTAGTTAAAGTTTTAGAAAGTTTTGAAAAAACTATTCATAATGCAGCTGAAAAACTTGAACCTTCAATTGTAACAAGATATTCAATTGAAGTAGCTAAGACTTTTAATAAGTTCTATAATGCTCATTCAGTTTTAAATATCGAAGATGAAGGGTTAAAGTTAGCAAGAATTAATCTTGTAAAAGCAACTTGTCAAGTAATTGAAAATTCCTTATATTTATTAGGAATTCAAGTAGTAGAAAAAATGTAAGTTGAAATAGAAAAGGATGGGTTACCATCCTTTTCTATTTAGTAAATTATAATAAATTCATCCTGTTATATTTTCACTTTTTTACTTTATAAACTTTATTAAATTAGAATCATCTTTAGTAATTGAGGAGCAACTTCCTTTTGAAGGACAATTACTACTGCAGCCACTACAACCACCTTTTGTAGATTTTGCTAAGCTTTTATAAAGAGAGTACCCTGCAAATGCTACTATAATAATAGTGATAAATATTTCCATAAAAACACCTTCTTTTATAAATCAGTATTTATGATTTCAATAGAGTTAGTATTGAAAATCATTATCATATGTTTATTATAAACAAGTATTCAAATATAGTCAATAAGTATTACCATAAAACAGGGAGGGAAAATAGATGTAATAATATTGTAGTTTTATAGTAAATTCAATAATATAGAACATATAATGAATTACATAATATTATATAATTAAAAGGATATTTAATATTTTTATATTTGCAAAAAAAATGATATAATGTTATAAGATAAAATAAGGACAAAAGGTGATAATGATAAGCAAGAAAGAGTGGTAATGTGATAATTAGAGAAAATGTACTAGAAGTAGAATCTTTACCAGAGAACTTTAGACTAAAGACTAATATAATTAACAGACAACCAGAGGAACTTATATTTTTTGATTTAGAACATTATGTTTATAAAAAACCTAAATGCATAGGTGTTTTTGGAGCATGTATATATGAAAATAATAAATTATATGTTACTCAATATATGATTGAAAATAAAGGCGAAGTTATACAAATATTAGATTTAGCTAAAAGGTACTTTATTAAGATGAAAAGAAAAGGTAAAAAGGCAATAGTTACTTTTTCAGGTAACAATGACTATACAGTAATAAATTATCTTTTTAAAAAATACAGGATAGAATATAATTTTTCAAAGGAATTTGAAGATATTGATATTCAAAGAGAATATGAAAAAGAAATTGGTCATTCTATCGGACTTAAAAATCTAGAAAAGGAATTTAAAATTCAAAGAGAGGGAGATTTAATTAGTGGATCTAACCTAGCTAAAACATTTAATAAGGTTTTAAAAGATAGAGAATATATACAAAGGATGCCGAAAGAAAAAATAGAAACTATTCTAGTTTATAATGAACAAGATGTAACTAATTTATATAAAATTTATGTAGACTGGAAGGAATATGTAGAACCTAGAAAACAACCAGAAGAAGATAAGGTTAAAAATGAAAAACATCATTTAGATAAAGTAGAAGAATTAGAGATAGATTCTAATTTAGAAGATAACTTAATAAATGAAAAGGAAAATGATCTTCTTAAAGAAGAGAAAAGTGAAGAAGATATTAACAAAACTAACTAAGGATGCAATTAAAACAATTTATTTAAGAAGAAATTCTTAAATGATAGATGCTCCTAAATTTAATTTAGGAGCATCTATCATTTTAAAGATAATCCATCTGAAGTTATAAGTATAGTACCTTCTAAATCTGTTCTTAAGATTTTAGAAGTATTAATTGTTGATAAGACATCTTCCTTTGGATGGTTGTAAATATTATTTTCTCCTACAGAAATAATAGATATTTTAGGATTAACTTTTTGAAAGAATCTTTTTGAGGTAGAAGTTGAAGAACCATGATGACCAACTTTTAGTAAGTCAGATTTTAGGTTATAGTTATTATTAATAACTTCAGATTCTATTAATTCTTCAGCATCTCCAGTAAATAAAAAAGACGTTTTTCCATAAGTTATTTTAAAAATAGGTGAATAATTATTTGTGTTTTCATAAGTAGAATTATTAGGAGAAAAAAATTCGACTTTAGTATTCTTACCAAGGTCTATAGAATTTATATTTGCCTTTATGACATTTATTTTTAAATTTTTTCTAGATAAGCTTTCAACCATGGTCTCAAAGGCTTTAGTGTTACTAGTAGCTTTTGGTGAATAAAAATTTAGAACTTTATAATTATTAATAATAGAACTCATATTTCCAATATGATCTTCATGGGGATGAGTAGCTATAATATAATCAAAAGTTTTGATATTAATTGATCTTAAATAATTAAATAGGTTTTCTTTAGCATAAGATGGGCCTGAATCTATTAATAAGTTCTTATTATTTACTTGGACTAATATAGAGTCACCTTGATCTACATCTATAAAATGAACTAACATTTTATTAGAAATATCTAAAGAAGACTTTTTTAATTGTAGGATTTTATTCGAAATTAATAAAATTCCTAGGATGAATATAATTAAAATTGGGAAAAGTTTTTTTCTTCTAAACATAATAAAACTCCTATAAAAGCATAGTATTTGTATTATAGACAAAATAATGTTAAATTATAAAAATAAAAAATATTAACTAAAGAGATATTACTTTAAAATAGAATAATATATATTTATATAATGAAACTTATATTATTAAAATTGATAACAAATTTGAAGGTTGGTGAAATATGAATATAGTAAAAATAATTATTTATTTCTTTTATATGATTTATATGTCCTTAAAATCTATAAAGCTTTGGATTGTAAAAAAAACAAAGGGAGAGAAAGCTGGGGTAGATTATTGTGGAAAGGTTGCTAAAGACTGGTCTAGATTTACAGTGAAAATCATAGGCTTAAATATAACTATAAAAGGTAAGGAGAATATTCCTAAAGAACCTTGTTGCTATATGGGAAATCATACTAGTATTTTAGATATACCAGTTTTAATAGACTCTGTAGATAAGTGTATGGGGTTCATAGCTAAAAAAGAAATGATAAATGCACCTTTTTTAGGTTTTTGGATAAATCGATATAAGTGTGTTCCTTTAGATAGAGAAAATGCAAGAGAAGCAATAAAATCAATAAAAAAGGGCTCAGATAATATAAAAGAAGGTTACAGTATGGCTATTTTTCCGGAAGGAACAAGAAGCCAAGATGGTAAGCTTAAAGACTTTAAAAAAGGCAGTTTAAAACTTGCAACTATGGCAAAAGCACCAATTGTACCAGTAACAATAGATGGAGCTTATAGAGCCTTTGAGAAGGGGAAAAAGTTTAGGGCTATAGACTTAACAATAACTTTCTCAGAACCATTTTACACAGAAAACTTAAATAGAGAAGAAGAAAAAGCTTTAATGGAGAAGGTAAGAGCTGTCATAGCTAAGAATTTAGGACAATAATAAATAGGAGTTTAAAGGGCATCATGAAATATAAAAGTGATGTCCTTTTTATTAGTTAGGAAATTATAATAAATTCATTATGCAATAACTTAGTATAATTTTATTTTTTGGGTCATTTTTTATTTATCACATTTTTATATAATAAGGATAAATTAAATAATAATATTATAAAATTTGAAAAATGAAAAAGTATTATTACTAAACTTGCATATTTTATGCTATACTATAAAAAAATATTAGAAAAATGAAAGTTTTATAAGTTAAAAATTCAAAAGGGGGCAAAGTTATGAGAAAAGAATTTTCAATAAGTAATGACAAAGTATTAATAAACTTCACTGCCAAATACTGTAGTACTTTTGAAGAATTAGTTGAAAGCGAAGGATTTAGAAAAGTAATAGAAAGGTATTTAAAAACCTCTAAAAAAAAGGTTTCTTTAAATTGGAGATATTTAAGAGATAGTTTTAAAATTGAAGATGTAAATGAAATAACAATACATTTAACAAAAGTTTTCAAATACCTAACAGTTATGAATATTAATGAGATAATGGAAGCAAATGAGTATTATAAGGGTCTATTTACAAATAAGGATGAACTAATTTCTATAATAGAAGATATATATTTATTCTGGAGAAGACTTGAAAGATATACTTTAATTCATAGCTATAAAAGACAAGAGGGGCTTTCAGCAGTAAGCTTTACACAAGCTAATACATCATTATCTACTTTAATACTAAAGTTATATAGAAAAGTTGAGAAGAATATTATAGGATATCAACCAAATGTATTTAGACAAATACCTGTTGGAGGAAATGCATCATTAAAGATAAATAAAGTATCGTGGTCATTACCAAAAGGATATGAAGCTTTAGAAGATATTGAATTTATTGATAGTATATTACTTGAATCACCATTTATAACATATCCTAAAAAGAATACAAGGAACGGTATGTTTCAAGAGGTAGATTATAATCCATTAAAAGATGGAAAATTTAATAAAGATCATTGGTTCTGTTATCCTGCAAAGGTCGGAGAGCTTATTGCATTTATTTATTTCCATAGAGATTTTATGCAACATGGTGTTACTTTATGTAACTTATTTGAAATGGCAAGATTTGAAGAATATAAAGGAAAGAAGCCAGATTTAGTTTATGCAATGGGAGCTACTGATGAAACTTTAGAGAATAAAACAGTTTTCTATGATGATAAAGAAAATGATATAATGGTAGGATATATTACGCATTGTGATGAAATAGACTATTTTGGTTATATGAAAAAGATGACTTTAACACTACACAACTTGGTAATGATAAAAAGAGGATACTTACCAATCCATGGTGCTATGGTAAACATAGAATTAAAAGATGGTAAATCAGCTAATGTAGTTATAATGGGTGATAGTGGAGCTGGGAAATCAGAGAGCTTAGAAGCATTTAGATCATTAAGTGAAAATTATATTAGTAATATGACAATTATATTTGATGATATGGGAACATTTAAAGAAGTTGATGGAAGAATTTTTGGATATGGTACAGAAATAGGTGCTTTTGTAAGACTTGATGACTTAGATCAAGGATATGCTTTTAAAGAGATTGATAGAAGTATATTTATGAACCCAGATAAGATAAATGCAAGGCTTGTAATGCCAATAACACCTTATAAGGAAATTGTAAAAGGCTATGAAGTAGATTTATTCTTATATGCAAATAATTATGCGGAAATAAAAGAAGGAGATAGGGCTATAGAATACTTTAATAATCCAGAAGAATCTATTAAGGTATTTAAATCAGGTGCTAGAATGGCTAAAGGAACTACAACTGAAGAAGGGCTAGTAGAAAGTTATTTTGCAAATCCTTTTGGGCCAGCTCAAAAACAAGCAGAAACAGATATATTAATAGATAAATATTTTGATGCTATGTTTAAAGGTACAGTTAAAGTAGGTCAAATAAAAACTTCATTAGGAGTAGAAGGAAAAGAAAAAAATGGACCTAGAAATGCAGCTATAGAATTATTTAAAATAATTAAAAATTTAAAATAACAAAAAGCCTACTTATTTAAGTAGGCTTTTTGTTATTTTATTTATCGTCTCCAAAAAAAGTTAAACAATATAAACCTGAGATTCCAACTAAAGCATAAATTATTCTACTAATAGCAGGCATAGTCATAAAAATTGTATCAACTAAGTTAAATTTAAAAAATCCAATTAAACCCCAGTTTACTGCACCAATTATAACTAAACATAAAGCTATATAACGTAAAGTTTTCATAACATCACTCCTTTAATATAGATTATAAGATTATTATAACCAAATTAAAGATTATTATTATACTATTTAAATTGTTATGTTTCTATCTATAGGTTGGTTTAAAGAAATGATAGTATCAGTTCTTTGAATACCTTCAATAGGGTTTATTTTGTTAAGTAAAATGTCTTGTAAATCTGATATATTTTTGCATATTACTTTTGAAAAAACAGAATAATTACCTGTAGTTAAGTGTAACTCAACAACTTCTTTTATTTTTGATAATTCATCAAAAACATTTTGGAAAGAGGATGCTTTATCGACATATATTCCAACAAAGCAACAAACGTCATAACCTAGTTTAGGTAAATTAAGGAGTATTCTTGTTCCTTTTATTATACCAAGGTCTTCCATTTTCTTCATTCTAACATGAATTGTACCACCACTAACATGACAAATACGAGCAATTTCTAAGTAGGGAGTTCTACAATCTTTAATTAATAAATCTAATATTTGAAGATCTAATTCGTCTAATTGATAATTTTGATTCAGACCCATAAAATCACCCCTTAATTAACATATTTTTATTACTTAATTTATTTTATCAAATAATTCATTAAAATAGAAGGGATTTATAACAAAATTAATAAATAAACTTATAAAATTTTATGTAATCTTAATAATAGGGTATAATTTATATATAAAACTAATATATAAATATATATCTATTGAAAATATGTAATATTTCTTTTAATATATTATTATGGCAATAAAATGATTAAATAATGGATGTTTTTTAAAATTAATCATTTAAAGCTATAATTATTTTATTTACTAATATTTTAAGGAGGAATAGATATGCCAGGTATAATTATTACTATTCTATACATTTTAGTTACAATAGTGTTAATGGTTGGATTATTAACATTAGGAAGAAAATATGTTTTTAATAAAGTAAGAGTTAATAAATGGATTATTTTATCTATAACAATCGTACTTTTTGCAGCACAATTCTTTATAAAAATACAAAATATGTGGTTGAATATGGCATTTAGCTTAGTGATTGTTTGGTTCTTTTTATGGTTTATGGATATTCAAAGCACAGGTGGACCTAAAAAGAAAGAAAAGAAAATGGAAATTAGACCTAAAGCTAAACCAAATAGAGTTAAGCATTTAAAAAATAATCAAAATAAATAAGGTTTAAAATAAAGCATACAAATTGTATGCTTTATTTTTTATAGGAAATTATAATGTTTTGCGATGACTTGGGGTGTAGCGAAGTCATAAGCAAACTATTATATGTTCACCTTTTTAAGTAATAAAAATAGGAGAGCTAAAAGATATTTTGTTGTTTTCTTCTATAATTTTTACTATATACCAATTTTCATCTGATTCTTTTTTATGTTCGTATAAATATTTAATACTATTTAAATTTATATTTTCAATTTTTTTTATTATTTTTTCTTTGTTAGATATTATTTGAATTTCCTTAATCTTATATTTTATATCTTCTGTATATATCATGAACCTTAACTTGTCAGAATTATAAATTATCTCCTCTCCCATAAAGGAATCATTTATAGTAAAATACATCTTTAGATATTTAGATTCAGTAGAATAAGTTCGTCGTTCTTTAAAAGAATCTATTATTTCATTAGTAGAAAGAGCGTTACATAAGCAAACAGTTAAATTTTCAGAATCACCAAAATTAATACTATGATTATCCTGACTATTAATTGCTCCAAGTTTCCATCCTGCATCTAGAAGATTAAAATAGTATTTTTCATGCCTTGTATATTTAGCATCAGGATTTCCATTACCTACTTCAATACAAGTAATTAATTTATTCAATATTTCATTATAAGGTAAAGACTTTATATTTTTATGTGGATGATTTATAGATATAAAAGCATCTGGGTTATTTAGCATCCATAAGGATAAAACATTCAAATCTTTCACAGTTCCTGTAAAAAAGTTTTCAGAATTCAATATGTTTAGATCTCCATAAAGACTAGTTTTAGTTTCAAAACCAACTAATGGAATAAAATCCTCATATTTTTTTCTCATTCTATAGGCATAATATCTAGCACCTTGAAATTTTGAATAACTATCATCTTTTATCTTTATATATTCATTAAGATAAGAATTATGATCAGTTAAAAACATAAAGTCAAGACCTGATTTTTTCCCGTATTCATAAGCTTGATTAGGGGATCCTTTTCCCGTAGAAAAACTTGTGTGGCAATGGGGAATCCCATAATAAAATTTTATATTATCTTTATCAAAGTCTTTTAAATATTTACTCTTTTTTCTACCCAAGATTATCTCCAATAAAATTATTATTATTATTATATATATAGTGTTTAATAGATAGAAATAATGACAATAATATTTTATAAAGATAAAATAACTTTTAAAAGATAAAATATAAATATAAGGTTATTTATATAGAGCAAATAAGGTTAGGAATAAAAACACTGTTACTTATAAAACTTGCTATATATAAGATACTGTTGATATAATAAGATAAGTTATAATAGAAGAATTTTTTAAATTTAAAAAAGATTTTCTAAAGTTAAGTTAAATTTAGAATACTTAAATTAGGAGGAAAAATGATTAATATAGGAAAATATAATATACTTGAAGTTAAAAGAGAAAAAGATTTTGGATTTTATTTAGGAGATGAAGAAAAAGAAGAAGTCCTTATGCCAAAATCTATGTTAGAAGATAGAAATTTAGAAATTGGTGAAAAGATAGAAGTGTTTGTTTACAGAGACTCAAAGGATAGACCTATAGCTACGTTTAAAAAGCCAATAGCTATAGTAGGTGAAGTAGCTTATCTTAAAGTTGTTTTCCAAACAGAATTTGGTTCTTTTGTAGATTTTGGACTTGATAGAGATCTTTTTGTACCCTTAAAAGAGCAAAGATTTAAATTACATAAAGGCAGTCAATACTTATTTTATATTTATGTAGATAAGACAGGAAGATTAGCAGCCACAACACAAATCGATAATTACATAATTATAGCATCAGAAGTTGGAAAAGAATATAAAACTGGAGACGATGTTATTGCACAAGTTTACTCAAGAGGAGAAAATGGAACAATTAATGTTGCTATAGATTCAAAATATAGGGGGATAATTCTTCCAAATGAATACTATACAGAAATATATCCAGGAACAGAAATGCAATTAAGAGTTAAAAGAATATATGAAGATGGTGTTATAGGTTTAACTCCAAGACAATCAAGGTTAAGCGAAAAAGACACATTAGAAGAAGAAATATTAAAGTATTTAAAAAAGAATGGAGGCTTTATGACTTTAAATGATAAGTCAAAACCTGAAGATATAAAGGCTAAATTTAATACTAGTAAAAATTACTTTAAAATGGCTCTTGGTGGATTAATGAAAAAAGAAATAATAACTCAAGATGAAGAAGGAACAAGATTGAAATAAAATTTCAAAGTTATATATATAGTAATTCTAGAATTTTTATAGAATTTTAAATGAAAAGTGAAATTGAATTTTAGGAACTACTAAAGTAGGTTTATTAATAAGAATAAGTCTTAACGTCTAATGGGGGTTAGGACTTTTTTTTAAGCTTTTACTATAATTTATAATATAGTCTTAAAAGTTATATTTAAAAAGAAACTTTTAAAACTTATTGACTTCATTACTTTAGAGTGATAAAGTAATGAATAGAGAAATGGATATTGTAACATTAATTTATTTAAAAGGAGAGAATTGATTATGAAATTTAAAAAAATAGGGAATTATTTATTAATTATAGTTTTAGCAATAGGTTTAGTATCTTGTGGTAAAGGTGAAAATAGTAGTAGTACTAGTATGAATAAGGGGAAATTAATTTTAGGCTTTGATGATACTTTTGTACCAATGGGATTTAAAGATGAAAAGGGAGAATACACGGGTTTTGATATAGAGCTTTCTAAAGAGATAGGTAAAAAGCTTAACAAGGAAATAATTTTCCAACCAATAGATTGGAGTATGAAAGAAACAGAGCTTAATAACGGGAATATAGATTTTATATGGAATGGCTATAGTATAACAGAAGAAAGAAAAGAAAAAGTAGATTTTTCAAAGGCTTATTTAAATAATAGACAAGTTATTATTACTTTATCAGATTCAAAAATTAATAATAAAGATGACTTAAAAGAAGCTATAGTTGGAGCCCAAAACCAATCAAGTGCAGTAGATGCAATAGAAACTGATAGTGATATAGTAGAAACTTTTAAAGATGGAACTATTGTTACCTTTGAGACTAATAGTGAAGCATTAATGGATCTAGAAGTGGGAAGGCTAGATGCAGTAGTAGCAGATGAAATTTTAGCAAAATATTATATAAATTTAAGAGGGGCAGATAAATATAAAATATTAACTGAAGATTTTGGGAAAGAGGCTTACGCAGTAGGAATGAAAAAGGGAGATACTAAATTAGTAGAGGCCTTTAATAAAGCTTTTGATGATGTTGTAAATGAAGGAAAAGCAGGAGAAATATCAAAAAAATGGTTCGGTGACAATATTATAGCTAAGTAAAAAAGATTTATTAAATTTAAATGTAGGTTCACTGATGTGAGTTTTTAATTTTGAGAAAGTTAATTTTGCAAAGAGGTGTAAATATGGATATTATAAAAAATATACTAGAAATTATTCCACAACTTTTAGAAGGATTAAAGGTTACAATTAAAATATTTATTATAACTTTAGTATTATCTATACCTTTAGGTATTATAGTAGCACAATTTAGAATTTCAAAAATAAAGGTTTTGAAATATATTTCTGGAATATATGTAACAGTATTTAGAGGTACACCTTTATTATTACAAATATTATTTATATTCTTTGGGCTACCATATATTGCAAGTATTACTATAGACAGATTTCCAGCAGCAATATTAGCCATGGTTCTAAATTATGGGGCATATTTTGGTGAAATATTTAGGGCAGGTATATTATCTATAGATAAAGGACAATATGAAGCAGCAGATATTTTAGGATTAAGTAAAAGGGATACATTTTTTAGAATAATAATGCCACAATCAATAAGAATAATTTTTCCACCAGTAGCTAATGAAGTTATTACATTAGTTAAAGATACATCTTTAATTTATGTAGTAGGATTAGATGAATTACTTAAAATTGCAAAAATAGCAGCTAACAGACTTTCATCTATTATGCCGTTTGTAGTTGTTGGTATAGTGTATCTTATATTTAATACTATAATAAGTAAATTACTTGAAGTTATAGAGAAAAGATTCAATTACTATGAATAGGGGGAGGAATATGCTTAAAATCAATAATTTGAAAAAGAAATTCGGTAAAAACGAAATTTTAAAAGGTATAGATTTAGAAATAGAAAATGGAAAAATAGTAGTAATAGTAGGTCCATCAGGGGGAGGTAAAACAACATTATTAAGATGTATTGCCGGATTAGAACTTTGTGATAATGGTTTTATTGAAATTAATAATAAATCTATGTGCGTAGATGGAATTTATAAATCAAAAAAAGAATTTAATGAAATAAGAAAAGATGTAGGATTAGTTTTTCAAAACTTTAATTTATTTCCACATATGAAGGTAATAGAAAACATTGTAGAAGCACCTATAAGGGTTTTAAATAAAAGTAAAGAAGATTCAGTAAAAATAGGAGAGGATATTTTAGAATTTTTAGATCTTACTGATAAAATAGACATGTATCCATATCAATTATCAGGAGGTCAAAAACAAAGAGTTGCAATAGGCAGGGCTTTAGCATTAAACCCTAAGCTTATGTGTTTTGATGAACCTACATCAGCACTAGATCCAGGATTGACAGAAGAGGTTGCAAAACTTATAAGAAGCTTATCTAAAGATGGGATGAGTGTACTTATAATAACTCATGATATGACATTTGCTAAACTTGTAGCAGATAAAATATATTCAATGGATAAAGGAATATTAAAAGAAGGTAATATATTTTAAGGAGTAGAAAATTAATTCTACTCCTTAAAAATCATTTTTTTATATATTAATTATTAATTTTTTTATTTTTTTTATTTTCACTTATTCTAAAAAATATTTTTAGAATTTCATTAATTAAAAATGGTATTAAAGATATTAATATAACTAATATCCAATCATTTAAAGTTAAAGGATAAACTTTAAATATAGTCGCTGTAAATGGAATAGTTATTATTGCAAATTGAATAAATATTCCAAGTACTATAGAGCCTATAAGCCATTTATTTTTAAATATCCCAACTTGTAATATAGATTTATTTTCATTTCTCATTGAAAGAGAATAAAACAATTGAGATACACTAAGGACTACAAAGGCCATAGTTTGAGCATGTCTTAAGGAACTTGGATATAAATATTCACTATATAGGAATGCAAACAATGTAGTAGCACCTATTAAGATACCATTTATTATAACCATTTTACCCATTCTACCAGCAAATAAGCTTTCCTTTGGATTTCTTGGAGGTAAATCCATTATACCTTCATCACCAGGATCCACACCTAAAGCTAAGGCAGGAAAACTATCAGTTATTAAGTTGACCCAAAGTAAGTGTATTGGAAGTAGAGGAGAATCTAAATTACATAATATAGCTACAAACAAAGCTACTATTTCTCCGAGATTACAACTAAGTAAAAACATAATTGATTTTTTTATATTATTAAATATATTTCTTCCTTCTTCAACAGCCTTAATTATAGTTGTAAAATTATCATCAGTTAATACCATGTCAGCGGCACCTTTAGCTACATCTGTACCAGTTATTCCCATAGCTACTCCGATATCAGCAGCCTTAAGAGAAGGAGCATCATTAACGCCATCTCCAGTCATAGAAACTATATTTCCATGGGATTTAAAGGCTTTTACTATTTTAACTTTATGCTCAGGTGATACTCTTGCAAAAATCCTATAATTATTAACTATTTTTGAAAACTCTTCATCGCTATAATTATCTATTTCACTACCAGCCATAGCTTCATCAATGCTACTTGCAATACCAAGTTCTTTAGCAATAGCAACAGCTGTGTTTTTATGATCACCAGTAATCATTATAGTTTTAATACCAGCCTTTTTACTAAGTTCAATAGATCCTTTAACTTCTTCACGAGGTGGATCTATCATTCCCATAAATCCAACAAAAATCAAATTTTCTTCAAGTTCATCAATTTGAAAATGAGTATCAGATAAATCTTTATAACCTAAAGCAAGAACTCTTAAGGCATCATCAGACATAATATTAGAAGATTTTAATACCTTTTCTTTTTCCTCTTTTGTAAAATCTAAGATTTCTCCATTAATTAAAATTTTATTTGATATATTTAAAATATTATCAATTGCTCCTTTAGTAAAAGCCTTAAAAGTATTATCATACTTATTTACTGTAGTCATTAGCTTTCTATCAGAATCAAAAGGAATTTCATTAATTCTTTTATGAAGAGAAGATAAATAATCTTTTAAAATATTAATCTTATTACCTACATCGATTAAAGCAACTTCTGTTGGATCTCCTGTTTGGATACCATCTTTAGAGGTAGCATCATTACATAAAATCATACCTTCTATAAGTAAATTACTTTCATGCTCTGTTTTATTTATGTCCTCTAAATTATTAGCTTTTCCATTAACAAAGTATTTTTTTACAGTCATCTTATTAATAGTTAAGGTTCCTGTTTTGTCAGAGCAGATTACATTAACAGAACCTAAGGTTTCAACAGAAGGCAATTTTCTGATAATTGCATTTTCCTTTATCATTCGTTGAACTCCCATTGCAAGAACTATAGCAACTATTGCAGGGAGCCCTTCTGGAATAGCAGCAACAGCTAAACTTATAGAAGTCATGAACATTTCAATAAAGTCTCTTCCTTGAAACATGGATATAACAAACATAATTGCACAAATACCAATAGCTAAGAAGCCTAAAGTTTTACCTAATTTATTAAGTTTCTTTTGAAGAGGGGTACTGTTATCTTCTTCTTTGTCTAACATTTTAGCAATTTTACCGATTTCTGTATCCATACCTGTAGCAACTACTATACCAGTTGCTCTTCCATAGGTTGCTAAAGTAGACATAAAAGCCATATTATGCTGGTCTCCAATTTGTACTTCCTTATTTTCCAAGATAACTTTAGAATCTTTATCGGAAGGAACCGATTCACCAGTAAAGGCAGATTCTTCGATTTTTAAGTTTGCAGTTTCAACTAATCTTATATCTGCCGGAATATATCTACCAGCATCAATAACTACAATATCACCTATAACAACTTTATCAGAATCTATTTCTATTATTTGTCCATCTCTTTTAACTAAAGCCTTTGGAGTAGACATATTTTTTAAAGCTTCTAAGGCTTTTTCTGCTTTTGTTTCTTGAACAACACCTATGATTGCATTTATAATAACTACTATAACAATTATAATTGCATCACTAATTTCATTAACTATTGCAGAAACTAAAGCTGCTACAAGTAAAATATAAATCATAGCGTCATTAATTTGTGCAAATAGTAATTGAAAAATTGATTTGTTCTTTTTCCCAATAAGTTTATTTAAACCATTTTTTTCTAGACGAGTTTTTACTTCCTCTGAAGATAATCCATTAACGATGTTAGAAGATAAGGAATTAACAATTTCTTCAGAACTTTTATTGAACCACATATACATACCTCCTAAATACAATATTTGTAAAAATAATATATTCTTATAAGTATAGCATAAATGATTTAATAATTATTAATACGTGGGAAAGAATAGAAAAAAATTTTTTGAATTAGTGGTATAATAGAAATAAGATTATGCAAAAGAGGTGAAAGGTTTGGAAATAGGAAGAATTAATAGAAAAGAACTTATAAAACAAGAAAGAAAAATTGTATCAAGTAAAAAGGACTTTTCTCAAAGCTTTAGTCAAGCTAAAGAAAGAAAATCAGAAGAAGAGCTAAAACAAATGATAGAAGATATTCATAAAAAGGGCAACAGATTAGTTATTACGAAAACCTATGGAGATGTAATTGCCTATAAAAAGATGATAAAGGAATATTTAGAATCTATTTTAAAATTTATGTATAATACTAAAAAGGATATAAGCTTTTGGCAAACCCAATATTTTGTAACAATAGATACAATAGATCAAAAACTTGAAGAAATAACTCAAACATTATTAAGCAATGAAACTGATAATTTGAATATTGCAGCATCAATTGATGAAATACAAGGATTGATAGTTGATATATATAGATAAATTAAATTATACAAGAGACAAGGAGATTAGGTTATGATAAAAAAATTTATAAGTTACTATAAGCCTTATAAAAAGATTTTCTTTTTAGATTTATTTGCGGCTTT
>JARIDB010000123.1 GCA_029257045.1 Clostridium sp. | reverse complement strand
TTATTTTCTCTAAAGCATGCTTAACGTAAGTATTTGTACTATCATTATCTATATATACCTTTAAATTTGTAAAGTCTAATTCTCCCTCGATATTTGAATGAGATTTTATATTTTGCACAACTTTTCTATCTTTTATCTTTGATTTAATACCCCTTACTATCTCTAATAGTTCCTTTTCATCTATAGGCTTTAAAACGTAGCTGCTTACACCTAAAGTAATTGCCTCTTTAGCATAATCAAAGTGGCTATAGCTAGTAAGAATAATACTTTCAAAATCCACTAATTTTTTAGATTCTGCTATCATTTCTAATCCATTTTTACGTGGCATTCTTATATCAGTTATAACTAAATCTGGTTTTAATTCTTCAATTAATTTTAAGCCTTCTACTCCATCTTCTGCCTCACCTATAACTTTAAAATCAAGTTCAAACCAATCAATAGTATGAACTAATCCTTTTCTTATTATATATTCATCCTCTACAATTACAAGTGTGTACATTTATCCCTCTCCTTAATTATTAGGTAAAAGAAATTTTACTATAGTACCAATACCCTCAATACTTTCTATTTCTAATCCATACTCTTCACCATATAATAACTTTATTCTTTTATGTACATTATATAGACCAATATTTATAGTATCATTATTTTTTTTATCAAGTAATTCTTTTATATATTTCATTCTTTCCTTTGTAATTCCATCCCCAGTATCTTTTATTTCTATATAGACCTTATTATTCTTTATATAAGAATTTATATATATTTTCAAAGTATTCTTACCTTCAAAGCCATATTTTATTGAATTTTCAATTATTGGTTGAATTAAAAGCTTTGGTACTTTTAGTTCTAAGGTATCTTCCTCAATATTAATATAAAACTTTAGCTTTTCTTGAAACCTATATTTAAGTATATCTAAATAATTATTAATATATAATATATCATCTTTAAGCTTAACTGTATGAACCTCATTGTTTATTCCATATCTAAGCAAAGAAGATAGTTTTATAATAATATTATTTGCCCCTTCTTTATCAATTTTTATCATAATCCTAATAGTTTCTAAAGTATTATATAAAAAATGAGGATTAAATTGAGCTTCTAGTTCTTTAATTTGGCTACTCATTCTAAGCTGTATCTCTTCTTTATTTTTTTCAATTAACATTTTTAAATCTTCAAGCATTTCATTATATGATTCTGCTATAATTGAAAACTCATCTTCTGTTTCAATAAATAACTTTGTATCTAAATTCCCTTCTTTAACACTATTTATTCCATTTATTATTTCATCTATAGCTACAGTTTTATTTTCTGCAATTTTCTTAGACCAAATTATCATAGAAGCAAATATTACAAAAAACATAAATATTAAGAATAATCCTCCGTAAATAAAGCCCCCCTTATAAAAGCTCATGTCCGTTATTGTATAAACATATAAATTTGTATCTGTAACTAAATTAGAATAAATATAATAATTTTTACCATCTATTTTTTCATTACCTATTTTCCCACGAAAAGAATATTTAAGTTTATAAAGTTGATCACTATATTTATTATTTATAGCAGCTACAATATTGTATTTATCAGTAATAATGATATCACTATTTATTTTATCTGCTATTGTTTCAAATAAATCTTCTTCGTGTAAATCAAATACTATATATCCAGCTATACTATTATTTACTATGATTGCTTTTCCCATAGAAAGAACACCATATCCATAAATATCATTACTCCCTCTGTTAACCATAGTAATAATATCCTCTTTATTTTCCTTCATTCTATTAAAAATGCCCCACATAAACAAATTATTTTCTTGAATAGATGTATCCTTACCTTTATTTCCAATAATTAGTTTGCCTTTTGAATTATATATATAAAAATCACTTTTTAAAGATCTTTTATTTACAAATTGGTAGAGTTTTTCATAAGTACTATGTTCTTTAGTATTTCCATTAATAATTCTAATAAGGTCTTCATCTATAGTTAAATAATTAATCATTTTATGATATTCTTTAATATTATCATCTAACTCCCTTGTTACTATATTATTCACCTTAACGTTTTCATTCTCTATAAGGCTATTACCAATTATAAATAATCCTATATAGGATAAAATTGAAACAATTATAATAGGTACGATAACATTCCATATAATAGTATTTCTTATTTCATCGCTATATTTTTTAAATTTTTTACCCATTATTTCTCCTTATTGAGAAAAGAGTCAGCATTTGCTGACTCTAATATTTAAATCATTGCATTAATTAAATATTATAAGCTTATCTCTTTATTTCCTGATACTTTAAAGAATATAAGAAGTGATACTACAGTTGTAGCTGTTAATATAGCTGACATTGCTGCTGCTGTACCATAGCTTGCCCTGATAACTTCTGTATATATTGCAACTGAAAGAGTTTTTGTTCCACCAGTATAAAGTATTACAGATGAACTTAATTCATTTATAACTGTTATCCAGCTAAGGATTGCTCCTGCAAATACTCCTGGTAACATCATTACTGCTGTTACTTTAAAAAAAGTTCTAACTGGTGAATAACCTAAACTAATTGATGCTTCTTCCATACTTGGGCTTATTTGATATAGTATAGCTGCACTTGATCTTAAAGTATAAGGTAATCTTCTAACTACGAATGCTATTATCATTATAACAAAGGTACCACTTAACATCAAAGGCTTTTTGTTAAAGGCAAGTAATAAAGTTATACCTAAAACTGAACCTGGAATGATATATGGGAACATTGTAACTGTATCAATAAATGTTGTAACTGCATTTCTTCTTCTTATTGAAAGATATGCTATAAACATACCTAACACAACTATTATACAAATTGCTATTATTCCATATAAATAAGTATTAGTTATTGATTTTGATAATTTACTTAATACTATTTTATAACTATTTAACGAAAATTCATTTACAAATCTTGATCCCTTAGTAGCAAGGAATGAAGTATAAATAACTGTTAATTGTGGTACTATTGCTAATAACACTGTAAAGTAAACAAATATATGAGCAAATATATTTTTAGCACCTGTAAGCTTTTTAGCTTTTAAAGGTTTTAATGAACTCATAGTAAAGGACTTTTTATTTACTATATATTTTTGTGCTAAGAATATAACTGAAGTTATTAAAACCATTATTGTTGCTAAAGCTGCTGCAAAGTTTGCTTGGCCTCCAACTTCACTTATAAATTCTGAATATATAAGTACTGGCATTACATTATATCCTTCTCCTATAAGCATAGGTGTTCCAAAATCTGCAAGAGCATTCATAAATACTAAAAGGCTACCTGCAAGTAATGTTGGTAATATAAGGGGTAATATTAATGTAGCTATTTTTTTAACTGGCTTGCACCCTAAACTTTCAGCTGCTTCAAGCAGAGAAACATCAATTTTCTTTAAAGCTCCTGATACATATAGGTATATAAATGGGAATAACTTCAATGTAAATACTAACAATATACCTTTAAACCCATAAATAGTAGGGACATTTATGTGAAGGTAAGTTTCAAAAAGCTTAGTTAAAACTCCACTTCTACCAAAAAGTAGAACCCATGAATATGCTCCTATAAATGGAGGTGATAACATTGATATTATTACTAAGACTTCAATAATCTTTTTACCTTTAATTTTAAACGCTGTATTAATATAAGCAAGAGGTGCTCCTATTAAGATAGCTAATAAAGTTACACAAATTGTAACGGTAAAAGAATTCCTTAATGCTGTTGTATAATATTTCTTGCTAAAAAACTTATTAAAGTTTGCTAAAGTAAATATTCCTGTTTCAGTATCTTTAAATCCACTAATGAATAATGAGAATAAAGGATATATAAAAAATACTAAGAAAATAAGTGCTATTATAATAGTTACTATAGTCCAAAAGTCCCATTTAAAATCAAATTTGAATTTCTTTTTTTCATTAGATTTCATTATTTTTCACATCCTTTAATAAGATTTACCTCTCCATCTTCTGTATAAATATTTATTTTCTTTTCATTAACTTCTAGTAATAACTTATCTCCAGTTTTATAAATCTTTTCTGCTGTTCCAATATCTTGTGATAACTCTATAGCAGCTTCTGTTTCAATAATATCACTTTTATCAAATTCTATTTCATAGTTAGTATATCTACCTAAAAAAGTAGCTGTCTTAACTTTAGTTTCTAATCCAGTATTTGATATTCTAAATTCCTCAGGTCTTACTGCTATAATTATATTTTGTCCATTTTCAACCTCATCCTTTAGATTATTCATTTTAACTTTGTATCCTTTTTGGAATAAAACATATTTATCTTGTCCTTCTATTAGAACCTTACCTTGATAAAGGTTTGAATGTCCTATAAATGTTGCAACAAAGATATTTTTTGGTCTTGTATATATTTCTTCTGGTGTACCGCAGTGTTGTACTATACCATCTTTCATAACAGCAATTCTATCTGATATTGCTAAAGCTTCTTCTTGATCATGTGTTACATAAACTGTAGTTATTCCAACTTCTTTTTGTACTTCTCTAATAGCGCTTCTCATTTCAACTCTTAATTTAGCATCTAGGTTTGACAAAGGCTCGTCCATTAATAGAACACTTGGATGAATTACTATAGCTCTTGCTAAAGCAACTCTTTGCTGTTGTCCTCCTGATAAGTTTTCTGGTAATCTATCTTTATAATCGTCTATTTTAACTACTTTTAAAATATCCGCAACTTTCTTTTCTATTTCTACTTTAGATAACTTTCTAATTTTTAATCCATATTCTACGTTTTCTTTAACTGTTAAATGCGGAAAAATAGCATAATTTTGAAACACCATACCAATGTTTCTTTTATGTGCCGGTATATCATTAATTACTTTATCGTCAAAAGAAATTTCTCCACCTTCAATTGAGTTAAAGCCTGCAATCATTCTAAGAAAAGTTGTTTTACCACAACCTGAAGGTCCAAGTAATGTAAAAAATTCTCCATTTCTAATATCTAAATTTAAGTCTGGAATTACTACATTATCTCCATATTTTTTTATTACATTTGATGCTTTAATTGAAACGCTCATATTGCTTCCTCCTTAATTATGGGGAATTAGCCCAAAGGTTTTGGGCTAATTCAATGTCATTATTATTATTTACTAGTAAAGATATCGTTAAATTTTTCTATCCAAGCTGATTTGTTTTTTGCTACTGCTTCTTGATTATCTTGAATTATATTAATCTTTTCAATTGGTTCTAATCCTTTACCTGGTGCAACATCATTTCTTACTGATCTTCTATTTAATTCAGATGCCATCATTGTTTGAATTTCTTTAGTTGTTAAGAAGTCAATAAAAGCTTTTGCATTGTCCATGTTTTTAGCTCCCTTGATTATTGCAACTCCATCTGGTTTAGAAACAACTCCTTCTTTCATATAAACTAATTTTACAGGAGCTCCTGATGCTACATATTTAGCTCCACCTTCTTCGAAAGTTAAACCAACTGTATATTCCCCATCAGCTACACCTTTGTAAACTGCTGATGAACCTGATAATAATTTACCATCTAAGTTTCCAGCTAAAGCATCAGCGTAATCCCATCCTTTTTCAGGGGCTCTCTTTTAACAAAGGGGGTTCCTTTCTTTTTTTGTAGACGAATGGGGGAGATTGTGTTGTCAGAGTCTTTAAAACGTACACCGCTTTTTGAGAGTTATGCAGCTTATAATGGAAAGACCATCGATTTTGGTGGTTGGGAGCTGCCGGTTCAATTTTCAAGTATTAAGGCCGAGCATGAAGCAGTACGAACAACGGCTGGACTTTTTGATGTTTCACATATGGGCGAAGTGTTTGTTAGCGGAGATGGTGCACTCGCATTTTTGCAAAAGCTAGTTACGAATGACGTTTCAAAATTAGTTGACGGCCAAGCCCAATATACTGCAATGTGCTATGAAGACGGCGGGACAATCGATGATTTATTGATTTACAAGCGCGGCGAAAAAGACTTCCTATTAGTCGTTAATGCCTCCA
>JARIDB010000091.1 GCA_029257045.1 Clostridium sp. | reverse complement strand
TCATTCTCGTCAGTTTCATTGGCATTTACTATTCCTATAAGTTCACCGTTATTTACTATAGCAATTCTATCTGAAAGATTTAGTATTTCATCTAATTCTAGAGATACTAATAATACAGCCTTGCCACTATCTCTTTGTTCTATTAATCTCTTGTGTATGTATTCTATAGATCCAACATCTAAACCTCTTGTTGGTTGTACCGCAATTAATAAATCTGGATTCGAAAAAATCTCACGACCTATTATGCCCTTTTGTTGATTCCCTCCAGATAAAGTTCTTGCTAAAGAAGCTCCACCTTCTCCAGACCTTACATCAAATGTTTCAATAATATCATTTGAATACTTTGTTATTTCTTCTCTATTTATAAGTCCATTTTTTGAAAAAGGTTCATTTTTATAAGCTTTCAAAACCATATTATCTTCCATGGTGTAATCAAGAATTAATCCTCTTTTATGTCTATCTTCTGGAATATGTGAAATTCCAACATCTATTCTATTTCTTATGGATTTATGAGTAATCTCATCACCCCTAAAGAATATATTTCCACTCTCAATACTTCTCATCCCTGTTATAGCTTCAACAATTTCACTTTGTCCATTTCCCTCAACTCCAGCTATCCCAACTATTTCTCCACGTCTTACATTTAAGCTAAAGTCTTTAAGTCCTAAAACCTTTTTATTGTTTTTAACAAAAACATTTTCTATTTTCAAAACTTCTTCTTCTGGATTGGCTTCGCCCTTTTCAACTTTAAAAGACACTTGTCTACCAACCATCATCTTAGCCATATCAGCTTCACTTGTTGTTTTAACATCTACAGTTCCTATACATTTACCACGTCTTATAACTGTACATCTGTCTGCTGCAGCTTTTATTTCTTTTAATTTATGAGTAATTAAAATTATTGATTTTCCTTCTTTAATAAGGTTTTTCATAATTATAATTAAATCTTCTATTTCCTTAGGTGTTAATACTGCTGTAGGTTCATCAAAAATTAAAACTTCAGCCTTTCTGTATAACATTTTTAATATTTCTACACGTTGTTGCATTCCAACAGATATATCTTCTATTTTTGAATATGGATCTACATTTAAACCATAAGTTTTTGATAATTCATCTATTTTTTTAGCTGCTTTTTTAATATCAACAGTTAAAAATTTTCTTGGTTCACATCCAAGAATTATATTTTCAGTTACTGTAAAGTTTTCAACTAGTTTAAAGTGCTGATGCACCATACCAATACCTAAATCATTTGCTATATTAGGATTAGAAATTTTAACTTCTTTCCCATTTATCTTTATAGTTCCCTTTTCCGGCATGTACATTCCAAATAACATTCCCATTAATGTAGATTTTCCAGCACCATTTTCTCCTAAAAGCGCATGGATTTCACCTTTTCTAAGCTGTAGGGTAACGTTGTCATTTGCAATTATCCCTGGAAATTCTTTACGAATGTTAAGCATCTCTACTACATATTCCATATATATCACCACTTTCCCATGTTTTACAGAATATTTAGGAAATTTAAAAGCAAGCCTTTAAATTTCCCTTATTATAATTAATTATTTTATTGTTGTTTAGGTTCTATTAAACCATCTGCTGTATTAGTAATTTTTATATCTCCATCTTTAATTTTTCCAAATACTTCTGCAACTTTTTTAGTTGTATCTTCTTTAAGATTTGGATTCTTTTCTGGAATACCAACACCATCATTATTTACATCAAACATTAAAATCTTTCCGCCTTGGAATTTACCATCTAATTCATCTTGAATCATGTTAAATGTAGCTGTATCAATTTTCTTAACAGCTGAAGTTAATATGATTGATTTATCGCCTTCATATATACCATCTGAATATTGATCAACGTCAACTCCAATTATCCATGCCTCTTTACCATTAGCAGCTCTTTGTTTCGCTTCACTTATAGCTCCAACTCCAACTCCACCAGCAGCTGTGAATATAGCTTTAACGCCTTTATCATACATAGTAGCAGCTAATTGTTGTCCTGCTGCTACGTTATCAAAACTTCCTTGATAGATAACGTTTTCTGCTTTTAGTTCAATCTTAGTTCCTAGGTTTTCATTAGCATACTTTATAGCTTGTTGGAATCCCCAGTTAAATTTTTGAACTGCAGGTATTTGCATACCACCAATAAATCCAAATTCTCCTTCTTTAAGTTCTATAGCAGCTGCAATACCTGCTATGAATCCTGATTGTTCTTCAGCAAAGAAGATAGCAATTGTATTATCTTTAACTACTGGAGTGTAATCTCCATTATGTGGATTACCGTCTATTATAACAAATTTAGCATCTTTATATTTATCTTGGGCATTAAATATAGCAGTTTCAAATTTAAATCCTGGAGTAACAATAAATTTGTATCCAGTATCATAAAGGTTTCCTATTTCCTTCATATATTCAGCTTCAGTTGTTCCTGTTGGTTTTAAATAGCTTGTCTCTACCCCTAAATCTTTTTCAGCCTTTAAAATCCCTTCCCATGTACCTTGATTGAATGATTTGTCATCAATAGTTCCAGCATCTGTAACCATTCCAATCTTCAAATCAACTTTTTTGTCTCCTTTAGTAGAACCTGTACTATTTCCACATCCTACAAGTCCTGTAACCATTAGTGCTGATAGTGTAAGTGCTATTAGCTTTTTTTTCATAATAATCCCTCCATAAAATAATATATAGCAATCTTTGTTTACAAAGAAATGCATCAAAAAAATGTAGACTATAACTAACCATAAAATTCTTTTATATAATCCTATATATATATATTAATTATATTAATTAATCAATCAACTTTATGTTTATTATTTATTATTTATAACCCTTTTTAAAATTTCAGAATGTATTATAGTTTAATTAATACTATTTATAATAGTGTTAATCTTTCAAAAACAAGTTTTATTTTAATATAAAAATCTAAATTTTATTAACAAAATATTATTAAACCCATCATTTCTTTAGCATTAATATATAAAATTATATAAAAAAGTACTTTTTTTGTTATTTTAATAAAATATCAAATATTTTTTTGTTAATTTTAATGTATTTCGTAAAAATCCTATTCATTTTTTTAATAATTGATAAATATTAATTTTTTCACCTTATATGTCTATATTATATAACTAAAATGTTAAATAATACTAGTATTAATTTAATAAAATATACTTTTTTATGATTTTTTCTCCTTAAATTAACCTTTTTGCATTTATTGCTATAAATTTTTTTCTTTTTTTTAATTATTACTATAAATTTCTTCTATTTTTTAATTATTATTTAAACTTTTTTTATTTTAAAATAATCAAACTTACATAATTATGTAAAAACTTAATAAAATTTATAACATTATAAAAAGGCATAAAATATAAACTTTATGCTTTTTTATAATTTTATGTTAATTTTTATATTATTTTATTTAAGCCTTTTTCAATTTCTACATAAGTTTCTCTAAAGTTTTTATTTACCAGAAATTTTTCTTCAGCTTTATTTATATTAATACTTATACTTTTTTCATTAATAATATCTAATATATCTTTTAATCTTTCTTTATTGAGACATTTATAATTTTTAAGCAATAATAAATATAAATATTTATTTTCTTTTTTCTTTAAGGTTTTGTTAAGCTCTTTGGAATCTACACCTAAATGAGCACACATTACATTTGATACTATTGTAATCTTATCTAACTCATAATTATTTTCCATATTATCACCTCTTATATGGAATTATTGCCATTAAATTACTTACTAATCATAAAACTTAAATTTCTATTCAATTATTTCATTATAATTTAAATATCTGACTTTATTTTTATATTTATAACTAAGTTTGTTAAGATAGAATCTTGTTCTCCAAAATCCATTGTATATTTAACAACTATATTTCCACCATTTTCATCTACGTCCATTAATAAGTATTCAGTATGTACTTGTAAGTCTAAAAGCCCATAAGGAGTGTTATATAATGATATTGAATTTTCACCCTTCTTAAAATTCATCTTAGCTGTGGTACTACCTTCTCTTTCAAGAATTAGTTCATCATTTAGCATAATTAAATTTGTTGTTGTTCCACCCATTCCAGATATCTCAGTTTCTTCATATACTGCTCTAAATCCGTCTTCATTTATTATAAATTCTCCTAATGTAACTACCTCTATAACTTCTTCCTTATCTAAATTGTTAGAACTTTTTAACGATATATAAGCCTTTTTACTCATTTCTTTCCTCCAAATTAATATAAATTATTTAAAAAATGCTTTTATACTTTCTAATAGTTTAAATTTAAAAACTATCTTAGCACTTTCATCTTCTAAGTTTAAACTCTTATCCTCAACTGTCAAATCTTCTTCTAATTTCTTATCCAACTTCTCACTAATATTACTTAATTCAATTGCCTTTTTAGTTCCATCTACAAAACATAGAGGCGGGAACATAACACACCACCAGTTTTGCCCTTGCCCTTCTCCAATTAAAATTCTATAAGCTTCGTATTCCCCCTGAGGAAATATAGCATCTCCATAAACCTTATCAGGGAAGTTTTCTCTCGAGAGCATACTCTCTACTTTATAATCATAACCACACTTCTCTATTTCTTCTCTAGATATACTTTCTATTTTATCTTTATTATCTAAAATAAATATTCTTGACTCTTCTAAACTTGTACTATTTTCTAACCCTTTATATACAAAATCTATTACCGCATCTCTTACTTTAAGTTTTAAATCTTGATCCTTTTCTGAATTACTATTAGCAATAACGTGAAATCTTATTATTTCCTTTTCAATTTGTTCGTAAACAAGTTCTTTTTGATAAACTTGTCCTCCTTCTAAATTTGAACAGGAAACTATATTAAAATTAATTAAAAATATCATTATTAACAAAATAAGTCTTTTCATATATTAAACCTCCCTTTCATTATAATAATTGCCAATTATCCGGAGGTTTAATCATATTTTTAAATTGTTCTTGTTATAAATACATCACAATAACTTTCTTTCATTTTTTCAAAGCACCTTTGAGCCTTTTGCATATCATCAAAAAAGGCAAATATCGTAGGACCACTTCCGCTCATCATACTTCCTAGGGCCCCTAGGTATCTCATTTCTTCTTTTATCCTTATCAAGCTTTTATATTTTTTTAAAGTTATATTCTCTAATAAATTCTTCATATTGTCACAAACAAGTTTTAAGTTATCTTCTTCTATGTATTTAATTATATTATAAGTATCAGGATGACTTTTAGCCTTTTCTATATTAAATTCTTGATATACAGATTTTGTTGATACTCCAAAAGGTGGTTTAACTACAACCAATATCTTATCTTTAAAATTTTTAAGTTCAGTAATTTCTTCCCCTATTCCTTTACATAATGCTGTTCCACCATTTATGCAATAAGGAACATCCGCTCCTAATTTTAATCCTATTTCCATAAGTTCTTTTGTACTAGCATTTACATTAAATAATCTATTCATTATTTTTAAAACTGCAGCACCATCTGTACTACCACCCGCAAGACCAGCACATACAGGTATATTCTTTTTAATATATATATTAACTCCACCCTTTATGCCATATTCCTCCATAAATAATTTTGCAGCTTTATAAGCTAAATTCTTTTCATTTGTTGGTACATAAGACTTATTACATTTTATTGTAATATCTTTATTTTGTTTTTCTATGGTTATTTCATCATATATATCAATAGTTTGCATTATCATTTCTAGTAAATGATATCCATCATCTCTTTTTTCTACAATATCTAAAGATAAGTTAATTTTAGCATAGGCTTTAATCCTCATATTTAATTTTCCTTTCAACTATAAATACAAATATCTTAAAATAAACTCCAGATACTATCTGAAGTTTATTTTTATTATATATTTTTTTAATAATATAGTAAACTAGCAATCCCTATACTATTTAGAATAATTTAAGTTGTTATTTAAATATTATCTACTACTTTTTTAAAACCAAGCTCTTTAATATTGTTTATTTCTTCTAACAAAGGATTTATTTCCTCAAAAAAAACTACTACAAAATCATCTTTCTTAGCTTTCTCAATAGCCCTTAAAAAAGCTTTCTTTTCATCTAATATTATTTCATAATTCTTTTTATTCTTTATTCCAGTCTCAATAATCTTAGCTATATCTCCTTCTTTTCTTCCTCTTAAATCTTTATCTTCTTTAATTATTATATAATCTAAATATTTTGATGAAATGTCACCTATTTTTTTTACATATTCATCTTTCCTATCTCCAGGCATTCCTATAACTCCAATAACATTTCCTTTACTTATATTTTTAATAGAAGATAGCACTGCCTCATATCCATCTGCATTATGTCCATAATCTAAAATTAAATTTATCCCATTAACTTTATGCTGATTAAATCTGCCTAAATTTTTATTAGAATTAATTTCAAAGGTTTTTAATCCATTCTTTATCATTGAATAATCAATTTTTAATCCAATTAATGTTGCCGTAATTCCAAGAATATTTTCTATATTAAATTCAAGCCTTCCCTCTAAAGTTATTGGTATATCTTTTATACTACAAATCTCATATCTTCTTCCACAATTATAAGAAATCAAATCATCTTCTTCTATAGTTACTACAATTCCTTTAATTTTATTTTCAGTAATAAATGAATTATTTGAGTCTTTACTAAAGAATATTATTTTTGATTTAATTCTATTTATAATATTTTTGCTCCAATAATCATCTGCATTTATAACTACATATCCATCTTCTTTTACAGCTTCTCCTACTAAGGATTTAACATGGCATAATTCTTCCATGGTGTTTATTCCATCCATGCCCAGGTGATCTTCTCTAATATTGGTTATAATAGCTACGTCTGCTAAGTCGTAAGCTAATCCCTTTTTAATTAATCCACCTCTTGCTGTTTCTAAAACTGCCATATCTACTTCATTGTTAAATAATACTGTTTTCGCACTATCAAATCCAGTATCATCACCTTCATGAATACATTTTTCATTTATATATATTCCGCTAGTACTTGTCATACCTACATTATAACCTATTTTACTCAAAGTATGGCTTATCACTCTTGATACTGTAGTTTTACCATTAGTACCTGTTATTGATATTATAGGTATATTATAAGGATTACCTTCATATAGCATATTAACTATCTTTTCTCCAACAAGCCTTGACTTTCCATAGCTTGGATATAAATGCATTCTTAATCCTGGTGCAGAGTTAACCTCCATAATTATCCCAAAACATTTTATAGATTTCGATATATCCTCTATACATATATCAATTCCACATATATCTAATTTAAGTGCCTTAGCTGTACTTATACATAATTCAATATTTTCATTGCTTATTAATTCTGTACAATCAACAGCTTCTCCACCTGTTGATAAGTTAGCATTTTGTCTTAGGTATATAATTTCTCCATCTTTAGGAATACTATTCAAGTTATATCCTTGACTTTTTATATAACTTATAAGATCCTCATCTAATTTAACCTTTGTTAGATTCTTTTCATGATCTTCTCCTCTTAGAGGATTTATATTTAAAATTTCTATTAATTCTTTAACTTTACTTTTTCCATCTCCACTTATTTTAGGTGGTAATCTTAAAGAAACTGCAACAACCTCATAATTTATAACACAAACTCTATAATCTTTTCCTACATGATACTTTTCAATTATTATATCTTTATAATTTTTTTTAACATCACTATAAGCCTTTAATAATTCTTTTTCATTTTGTATATTTAAAATTACTCCTTTGCCCTGATTTCCATACTGAGGTTTTATAACTACAGGATATCCTATATACTCAGCGTCTTTTAAAAGCCCTATTATATTAGTTACCTTAAACCCTTTAGCTATAGGTATATTTTGATTTTTAAGAATTTCTTTAGTAAGATATTTATCACAAGATATATCTACCGAAACACATTTAGTATTGCTTCCAATTGATGCCTCTATTATCCTACCTTGTTTTCCATAACCTATTTGATAAAAATTACTATTTGAAAGATTTGTTACAGGTAATCCAATTGAAGATGCATAATCACAAATAGCTTTTGTACTTGGTCCTATAGTTTCTTCTCTTAATAATTCCTCTATAAACTTTATTCTTTCATCATAATTTATAGGAAGCTTTTTTATTAGAGCATTTATTATATCTACAGATAATCTAATTACTTCTAAAGCTACATTTTCATAAATGTACTGAACTATTATATAATATTTTTCGCCTTCTATTTCTCTAGCTTTTCCATAACCTACATCTATTCCTATCTTATTTTGAATAGCAATTATCATATGTTCACATATATGAGATAAATAAGTTCCTTCTTTTAGCCTTGTAACAAAGCCACCATCCTCATCTATTCCACATCTATGAGTTCTAAGTTCAGGTAAAATATTTAAAATATTAAAATTAAAATCTTCAATATCTTTACTTGGAGATTCAGCATAGCCTTCTAAATCAACATCTATTCTTATGCATTTTTTTAGTGAATATATATTTTTCCCCTTAAAGACTTTTATGTCTAATACTTTCATTTTATTAATTTTCCTCCTCAAAAGGTAACTTAGTTAATAAATTAAATCTATTTCCTTCTTTTAATACATGTAATTTAACGTTAGAAATACTTAATATTTCATCTGAATTTTGTTCCGAAACGTTTGTATAAGTAATATTACTGGCATCTAAAAAATATATAGCACCATTCCCTATTATTTCCGCTTCACCATTATCTTTAACTACTAAAGCAGTATCTTCATCTATTCCTATACCAAGAATTTCTGGATTTTGTGCAATACCTTCTAGTAATCTTCCAATTCTTCCTCTTTGAGCAAAATGTTGATCTATAATTACACCATTTAAAAATCCTAGTCCTGGAGCCATCTTTATTGATGACTTTTTAGGAGATTCATCATCCTCTCCTTTTACTATCATAGTATCACTCATTACAGAAGCTCCTGCCGAAGTTCCAACCATTATGCACCCTTTATTTACAGAACTCTTTAAAGCTTCATATAAAGGTGTTCCCCCTATTAAGCTTGTTATTCTAAGTTGGTCTCCCCCTGTGAAAAATATTAAAGAAGCTTTTTCTACAAGTTCTATATTTTCAACTTTTGAAGAATCTAATCTTTCTTTTATATTTAGCCCTTGAATGTTTTTAACTTTAAGACCATTAAATACTTTTTTATATTTCTCAAAAGCCTCTTTTGGATATTCCGTTGCAACAGTTGCAATCAAGATAATATCTTTATCTTGATTTATTGAATTACAGACTTTTTTTAATACTTCTTTATCTCCTTCTTTATCTTCCGCTCCTCCAATTATTATTAAATCACCTTTAATTTTTTCCGACATAAATTCACCTCTTATCATTATGCATTTCTTATTTTATCCATTCTTTAATTTTCTTATTCAATTAATAAATTTCATTTTTAAAGTTTGTAATATAAAATTAAAAATACATACATGATATATAAACAAACCAAAGTCTAATTTACGCAAAAGAATTCTAATGAATTTCATAAGAATTTCAACATTAATTCTAACTTTTAAATTCTAAATTATACAAAAATGAGCTGTTACGCATTCTACTGCGTAACAGCCCATATAATTACTTTTTAAAACATAGCTCTTCCTGGAATTATTATCTTACCTCCCATTTTAACTTCTTCATCCATATCCAATTCATTTATTTTCCTAAGTTCTTCTATAGTTGTATTATACTTTTTAGCTAAATCCCATAAGGTGTCTTTTTCTCCTACAACATATATAGTTATAGATGCTTTCTTTTCATTAGGAGATCCCTCTGTTTCTATAGCATCAACTAAAACTTCTACAGTTCTTTTGTAGCATACCTTTATTAGGAATCCTAAGTTAGCTCTTACAGCTATTGAATTTCCTTCTATTGTAGAATCTATGCTTTCTAAGCAAGCCCTAACTATTACATCCATTTCCGATTTAGAGTTTCTTACATCTACTGATGTATTAAATGGAATTTCATCAACTAATATTCCATATCTTAATTCTTCTCCAGCTATTTTATAAATTATTGATAGTTTTATAACTCCATCAATCTTAACTCTATCATCCTTTATGTGCTTTTCTAGGATAAATGGATTAGACGAAACATATACAATTTCCTCAATTCTGTCCTCGTCATTTTTTATTTTTATATTATCTTTAACTACAGTTTCACTAGATGCTATAGAATGAATATCTCCAAAGCTCTTATTTTCTTTCTTTAATTCAAGATTCATTGTTGGTGAATAAGCATCTTTCAACATCTCAACATTATCTTTGTCATAGACTTTTATATTTCCTTTTATCAAAAGTTCGACATTAACAACTCTATTTTCTCCTAAATCATCTTCACTTATCATACAATCATAATTTTTTACGCAAAGATTTGTTAAAGAAAACATATCTGAAGATATTCCTGGTAACTCTTCTTCTTTAGATAAGTAAACATCGTCTTGAATACAAATAAGTTCATTAGTTTCATATGATTTATATAAGATGTTTATTTTACAATAACAGCCTACATAGAATTTATCTTCAACTACCTTTATTTCTTTTTTATGAATAGTCATCATACATTTTAATATTTCATCTATAGGTGGTTTATCCATTGAAACCTTTAATATAGCCTTAGCCATTAGGTCAATTTCTTTTTCTCCCTTTATTCCAGTAAGTACTTCTTCTTTTTTAAGTGTTTGAATATCATCTTTACCTTCAATATCCTCTACATATTCAAATTCTCCATTTTTATAGATTTCCCAATTTAAAGTTATTACTCCATCAATGCCAACTTTTCTTTCATTCATCCAGTTAGCTTCAATATGTTCTATCTCACACTCAACATCAAACCAAACATTATGTTCATCATTATTAAGATCAAGATAGTTTGTAAACTTGTCTGTAAATATAACTGAGTGTATTCTATTCATTGGACCTTCCATTAAAGCTTCATCTTTTGGTAGGTAAAATACTATATAATTAAGTGTTCCTTCTACCATAATCTTGTCCCCTAAGACCTCTTTATTAGTTATAGTAGATTTAGCATCAACTCCTAATACTTCTTTCATATCAGGATATTGAGAATCTCTAATTAAATATTCTCCCTTTAGTACATGATTTGTTGAACTTTCTCTAAGTAATTGTTCATACCTAACCATTTCTTTTATTACATCTATTTGTGACATATAATCCCTCCCACATAATACCTATTATAAAATATATTTCTAACGCTATATGTTTATTCAAGTTTTATATAAAAGTTTCTAAAAAAATATATTCAAATTCTTACAAATTTATAGATATTTTTAACATAAACCTTTAATTTATGGGATATCTTGTCGAAATTTATTAAAATACTTATTTATTTTCTCTGTTTTTTCATATAAATTGTTGACAGGTAGGAAAATATGTCGTATTATAAAGATGGTTATTGACCATATAACCTCTCATAAATTCTCAATACCCTTTTATACCATAGTTGAAAGATGGATACCCACCATCTTTCTTTTTTTATAAAAAAATTTGGAGCCTCTTTATGAAGCTCCATTTTCTATAAAGAAAAATACAGTTGTACTGTTTTGGTTAATACGTCTGAATAACTATATGTTATTGTTCTCTGAGTGTCACTTTCAAGTCTTACAACAAAAATGCTAGGATGAGCACTTTCAATTACTCCGTTGTTTACTAGGATTTTCTTTCTTCCACCGTTTGCTTTTAAAGTCACTTTTTCCCCTACGTGATCTTCTATGCTTCTTTTTATAGTAGCGATAGTCTTTACACTTTCCACATAAACACCTTCTTTCTTAATTATACTATACACCATTTCTCATTTTTTGTCAAACAAAATTTATATTTTATCACTTTTAAAATAAGTTGTCAATGTATTTTTTTATTATTTTTATATAATGCCTATTCACTTCTTATTATTCCTATGTTAGGTTATTTTATACAACTATTTTAATACCTCACTTCTATATCTTCTTTTATATCAAAAAAAGAAAATCCATCTTTTTTCAGATAGATTTTCTTATAATCAAATTTATAGATATGCTGATCTTGGATAACCTTCTCTATACTTCCCCCTAGTTTGTAATCCTCCAATTCCTTTTATACCTGTTATTGTATTGTTTATTACATCTGTTATAGACACAACTTGATCTATTCTTGTATAAGCTATTCTTTCGCAGACTAATACAGGATCTAAACAATGAATTAAAACTCTATTTGGAGAACTTGCAAAATTAGCTCCAGCGTCTAACATGCACTCATAGCAACTTTGACAAGCTCCTGCAAATATAACTAATTCATCATAGCTTGAATTATAATTTCTAAGAGCCTTAACCGAATCTATATAATGCCTTGAATTTCTATAATTATCTAAATTTAAGTAATCTTCCGTATCTCTAATAACACTATCATGGCCTGTTAAAACAACTATATCAGGTTTTATCTCTCTAACTAAGTCTACTATAACCTTAGGTTGATCTATCTCCGCTATAGCCCTTCCTACAGCATCCAGCGATAGTTGTTTATATACTTTAAGGCACATCTCTAAATATTCACTATCTCCATCTATATGAAGTATTTTTCCTGGTCTTCCGAAAATCAAATCTTTATTTTCCTTTTGTTTATTACTTTTACTTCCTCTATTTAAATTTTTTAATGCTTCATTGGCTTCATTATCTCCTCTTAGAGAAACAGCCTTTTTAAGGACTTCATTAACTCTACTATTTAATATCTTTTCCTTTTTACCAACAAACTCTTTACTTACCTTTTCCAAATCCTCTTTTTTTGAATCTGCTATTATTCTTATACATATTCCCTTTAACATATATACTAAGTTTCCATCCTTATCTTTTTTAATATCAATTATCTTAAAAGTAATATCTTTATCATAAGATCTTCTAACTACTAAATCCCCTATTTCCATTTTTCCCTCTTATTGTATTGATTTATAATTATATTATGTTTTTCTCTAGGTATTCGTACATAAAAAAGGTAGCATATATAAGTTTTCTTATTCCATAATTACCTTTCAATCCAATTAAAACTTATATATCAATTTAAAAACTTAAGTATGGAATTATAATAACTTATACCTAGGATTCGTTATTATAATTCTATATAAAATAAAAAAGTGCTAATAGCACTTTTTTTTAATCTATTTTATATTCCTTATTAAACTCATTTAAAAAGTCCATCATAGGCTCTTGTTCTTCTATTATAGATTCAATTTTCCCACCAAAAGTATTTTGTCCCCAATTAACTTCATTATAGTAATATCTATTAGCTAATCTCCAATACCTTTGTGGAAATTGTAAATAAGCATATAAAACCTTATATTCACATTCCATAAGAGGTGAAACTTCATTATAGGACTCTATAATAGCCTTTGCAAATTCTATATTCCAATCAACTCTTTTTAAAACCTTTATCATAAAATTAGATATATCAAAGGCTCTAATTTCTCTTTTGCAATAATCAAAATCTATAACATTACAATTATTATCTTTATCCAATACTATATTATGATAAGTAAAATCGTGATGACAGAAACCTTTTTCAATTTCAGCAATTTCACAAAGTTTTTCATATTCTGACTCTTCTAAAGTTTTTAATGCCTGCTTTCCAATATTTTTATAAAACTCCATGGATTTTAAGTACGTCATATCAAACTGATTCTTATTGCCTTTTTTCCTAACCATATCTCTCATCTTATCAAAGGATTTTATTCTTTTTTTCATGAGGTTTATCCATCTTCCTAAATCACTCTTAAGCTTAGAGTTCTCAGGAGGATCATACCCTTTGGAAGCCTCATGCATTGTAGCTAATGTTTTTGCTGCTAATTTAACTTCTTCTATATTATGAAAATCACATTCTCTTCCGTCTATCCACTCTGATAAAGTATAAAGATCTTCATTTACCAAGGCATAGGGTTCTTGATTTATGTTTAAAAAATATCTATCTACGCTGTTAAAACCTTTCTCAATTAAATGTTCCTTTGCTCCATAAACAAATAATAGTTTTTGTGGGCCATAATTTATTTTTTTTAAACACCTTTCACCTTTATTACTTTTAATGTAATATATTCCCCTATTTGCCTTTATTGTTTCTATTTTTATATCAAATTGTCTTTCGATTTCAAATTCTCTCATCATATACTCCCACCTCCTTTATATTTATATGACTATATCTATTCTTTTATTAACATTTTATACCTATCTTTAATATAATAAATTAAAAACAATGCGAAAGGATACATCATGAAAATAGGCATAGATGGAAGAGCAGCTAAATGGTATAGAGGTACAGGCATTGGAACCTATACATATCAACTTATTAATAGTATTAATAAAGTTGATACTATAAATGACTATCTTGTATTTCTTCCAGAAAACTCCGATCTTTATTTAAAGGAGAATTTTAAAACTAAGTCTGTTAAAGCAACTTCAATTTCTAACTTTTGGGATGAAGTTAGTGTTGAAAATAACTTTAATGATAGTAAACTTGATATCTATCATGTACCTCAAAATGGGGTTGGTCTTTCTACTAAAATATCTTGCCATAACACTATTACATTACATGATATAATCCCCTTAAGAATGCCTGATACTGTAAGCAATCGCTATCTCTCAATTTTCAATAATGAACTTCCTAAAATAATAGATAATTGTGATGGTATTCTTACGGTGTCTGAATTTTCTAAGCAAGATATTGCAAAAGGATTTAATTTTCCTCTTGATAAAATCTTTGTAACTCACCTAGCTGCTGAAGAAATATACAAACCTTTAAATAGGGACTATTGTAAAAACCTCCTTTTAAAAAAATATGGAATAAAAGATAAGTTTCTTCTTTATGTAGGTGGTTTTAGTCCAAGAAAAAATATATTAGGTATAATAGAAGCTTTTTCCCTTTTATCCTTAGAATATAAAAAAGGCCTAAAGTTAGTTATTACGGGTAAAAGGGGATTATCTTATGAAATATATAAAAACCGTAGTATAGAACTCAATGTTGAAGATGATGTAATATTTACTGATTTTATTCCACTTGAAGATTTACCAATTTTCTATAATGCTTCTGAGTTATTAGTTTATCCATCATTCTATGAAGGTTTTGGACTGCCTCCTTTAGAAGCAATGGCCTGTGGAACTCCTGTAATAACATCTAACGTAACTTCTATTCCTGAAATCTGTACAGGTTCTGCTTTATTGATAAATCCTAATAATACTGATGAACTTAAAACTTCTATAGAAACAGTTTTAAGTAATACAGATCTTAGAAATAAAATGATTGAGTCTGGACTTAAAAAAAGTTCAAACTTTTCATGGGATATAACAGCTAAGGAAACTATTAAAGCCTATGAAAAAATTATTTATTTCTAAACCCAAAAAGACAAAACTATTTAATAAAGTAGTTTTGTCTTTTTGGGTTTAATAAAAGTAATCCTTCATTTCAAGAATGTAACTATTTAAAAAGTTTTGCCTGTAAACTTCAACACTAATCTTATCCTTTAATCTATTTATAAATACTTCATTTTCCCATCTTTTTTGTTTAAAATAATAATCTCTTGAAATTGTTACAAAATCTCTTGGGAAGTTAAATAATATATATATTAATTTTATTTCTTCTTTGCCTAGTTTATCTATACTGTTATATCCATCTATTATGGATTTGAACTTACTCATATCATAGCAACTATTTTTAATAGCCTTTAATGAGTAATTAGCTATATCTACAGATCTGGTATCAATTTTGCAATAATCAAAATCTATAATTTTTATATCTTCCCCATCTACAATAAAATTATGATGAGCTAAGTCGTTATGGCATAAAACTCTTTTATTGTAATCTTCAATAATTTCATTATATTTAGTCATAGCTAATAATTCTTGTGTTTTTTTTATTTGATTAATATATTTATCTACATTTTCTAAAAATATACAGTCAAATTCAGAAGGATTTTTTAATCTTTTAACATATTCCTTTATACTTTCAATATCATCTAAAGCAATCTTAAAATATTCTGGTAAATAATCTCCTAGGTTTCCATTTATCAAATTAGCATCAAATTTATTAAATATTCCTTTCGATGCGTTATGCATATTAGCTATTGCCTTTGCACATAGCTCAACTTCCACTGGATTTGTAAAGGTGGACTCACGACCTTCTATCATATCCAAAATAACATAATTCTTATTATTATATTCATTAATAACCCTACCACTTTTACACTGAAAATAACTTAGAACCTTTGGATATTCTTCTTTTATATATTTTAAAGACTCATTTATAAAGTTTATTCTCTCTTCTTTAGAATCAGTAATTTTAAGTATCTTTTTCCCCTCATTTGTGAATAGTACAAATACTTTTCTAAGGGGTATTATATCATCTATTTCAAGTCCTAGGCTGTTAAAAAATTCTTCACTTAAACTATATTGACAAAGTATTTCCTTGTCTACATACTTTAATTTATTCATAACTTAAATCCTCCTATAATTTGTTAAACATTTACTATCCATTTTTATTACTCTATTAATTTCCTCTGAAAATTTTTTTTCCGAAATTTTTATTTTTCCTAGTATAGCTCTCTCCAAAAACTTAAGTTCCTCATTTGGTATTGATAACATTCCTTTTAAATACTCTCTACTATCCTCTGTGAGATTTTCCTTTACAATATAATAATCTATAACATCCTCAATATTTCTTAGCATTTGTCTTCTCTTTATTTTTTTCAGATATAAGTATATATCATTTTCCTTTAAATTATAGTTTAAATACTTTATTGTAGTAACTTTAATTTCCCCATCTTCACTAACTGTTAAATTTCCTCCATCTGTTTTTCCTAAACAAACTTCATAATTATTCATACTTCTTTTTATAATACTTTTATAACCATTATCCTGAATATAGTTAATAGCGTTATAAACTTTATCAATTAAACCTGTACCATTTTCAAGTATATATTTATCTAATTCCTGTAAATCTTCTTTATTTCTAATATTATTTAGATATCTTTTTATTAAAAGTGCTTGTCCATAAAAATTATCTATTTCTTTACCTATTGTGCACCTTATTCTAGGAAAAAGATTTACTTTATATTTACCAATACTTCTTTGGAAAAATATTATATTATCTATTTGTTTAAATATCTCTTCTATATTTTCTTCTTCTATATTCATTCTTTTATTAGTAACATAAATATTCTTACTTTTAATATAAGCATTAAGATCAAAATTATTTATTTAAATCACCTCCATTAAATAAAATCTTCTAAAAATCTTTCTCTTGCTTTTCTATCATCTAGATATTTATTTATCTTTTTAATTAAGAATTCTTCTCCCCAAGGTTGTTGCTCCCAATAATATTGAAGTCCTATTTGCCAAAAACCCTGTGGAAATCCTATAAAGGCTTTCATTAACTTCAATTGATCTTTTGATATATTATTAGTTAATGAATAATTATCAATAATTAATTTTGCAGTATCCTTATTCCACCTTCCATCCTTCATGCTTCTTATTAATAAAGATCCTATATCATGTATATGTGTGTCTAATATACAATAATCAAAATCTATAACATTTAATTCACCTTTTTTATCAATTAATACGTTGTGATAAGCATAATCATGATGGCAAAATCCTCTTTTGAAAACTTCCTTATCCATTTGTTCGTAATAATTAAATTCCTTAAGTTCACTTATAGCTTTTTTCCCTCTTTCTATCTCCTCTTCTAAAGCATCCAAATATATTAAATCAAATTCAGATTTGTAAGTTTTCTGAAATATTCTTTTTTTAAAATCTAGAATTTCTTCACATCTAGTTTCAAAAACCTTTATCCAAGAATACCAACCTATTCTAGGTTTCATATTTCTATTTATATTAAATCCCTCACTACATTTATGAAGTTCTCCAAGTTTCCTTGACACTAATGATAGTTCATCTTTACTTTTATAATCTGTATTCCTACAATCTATCCATTCATTTAAATAGGCATAATTATTTCCAAGTTTTATAAAACCTTCTTCATTTTTTGTTTTAAGGATCTTGGGTATATTATTAAACCCTCGTTTTTGTAAATGTTCTATTGCAGAGTAAATAAAATAAAAGTGAGAAAATCTATACTTTATAACTTTAATACCATAGCACCCTTTATTAGTTTCAATTTTATAACTATTTTTCACCTTCTCAATAGAATCTATGTTCATTGAATAGTTTAATTGAATTTCATTTTTTATATATGAACTATCCATTTAAAGCTCCTTATGACATGTTATATGCCATTATATGAAACCTGTACTTATATTGCTAATATAAGTTATCAGAATAAATTATTTCACAATTTATTAATTTCTGTTATATATCTAATTCCTTTTTAATATCTATAATATATATAACTAATTAGGAGGATTAATAATGAAAATATCTATAGATGCTAGAGGTATTAATTTATATAATGGTACAGGCATTGGTACTTACACTGAAAACCTACTAACTGAACTCCTTCATATAGATAAAGAAAATGAATATTCTCTTTTTTGGGCAGGTAATAATTATAATAAGTTTAAGGCTAAAAATAGTAATATTATTTTGACTTCAAAAAAACATAGTGCCTTTTATGAAAATTATTATTTCCCACATTTCATAAAAAATAATGACATTGATATACATCATATACCTCAAAACGGAATTGGATATTGTGAAAATTATAAAAATAATATGGTTGTTACTATTCATGATCTAATTCCTTATGTTCTTCCCCATACTACTGGCAGAGGTTACTTAGAAAGGTTTTTGAAAAACATGCCTAATATAATTTCAAATGCTAAAGGAATACTAACAGTGTCTGAGTACTCCAAAAGAGATATATTAAAATTTTTTAATCATATTCCTGAAGATAAGATTTTTGTTACTCCTTTGGCTGCAAATTCTAACTTTAAACCTTTAGATAAACTAGAATGTAAAAATTATGTAAATCAAAAGTTCAATTTTAATAAGCCCTTTATTTTATACATAGGTGGCTTCAGTTGTAGAAAAAATGTAAAAGAGTTAATAATGGCCTTTGATAAGATTAATAAGGACTTAAAAGAACCCCACATTCTACTTTTAGTTGGATCTGTAAAGGATGAGGGTAAAAAACTAGTTTCTTTAGTCGAGACATTATCTTCAAAGGATAATATTATCTTTACAGGCTTTGTTGAAGATTCATTACTTCCTATTTTATATAACGGTGCAGAGACCTTTGTCTATCCTTCTCTTTATGAAGGTTTTGGATTACCACCTTTAGAGGCTATGAGTTGCATGACTCCTGTAATAACTTCAGATGTCACTTCAATTCCTGAAGTAACTGGAGACTCTTGCATTTTAATAGATCCAAATAAAACTTCTGATATTGAAAAATCCTTATTTACTTTATTAAATAGTGAAAGTTTAAAAATTGAATTAGCTAAGAAAGGTTATGACCGCAGTCTTAACTTTTCTTGGAAAAAAACAGCTGAAAATACACTAAATGCTTATGAAAAAATATATAATTTAAAATAATTTATTTTATTATTTATATTTTAAAATAACTTCTTAACTTTTTTAAAAACTTTTCTAATATATTATTTAAAGTTAAGGATGCCTTTTATTATTAAAAACTTGATACCTCCGACTTTGATTATGCTAATTCAAATACCTATTATGTTATCAAATAACTTTGATTTTTAATGATTAATCAACTATAATTATTCTCATACTAAAAAGATAGGAGATAATTATGCATATAGATAGCTTAAATTACTTTTTTGAAGTTGCTAAAGCAAAAAATATTTCTATTGTAGCTAAAAATTCACATATATCTCAATCTGCTTTAAGTCAACAGATACAAAAATTAGAAAACAGTTTAAATGTTAAACTATTTGATAGAAATAATAAGGGTGTGTCTCTTACCCCTGAAGGAAATATACTTTTAAAATACTCTGAAACTATTCTAAATGCATATGGAAAGATGCAGGAAGAGCTTATTGATTCAATTAATAAAAAAAAATTAATCTACATTGAATCTATCGAATCTTTAACTTTAACTATTCTTCCAGTTGCTATTTCTAAATTAAATAAGATCTATTCATCTCATAAGATAAATTTAAATATAAGCAATAATTCATCTAATGATAATTTGTTAAATAATATTTCTGATATTTTATTAACTTATTTTAAACCTCAAAAGAATGATAACTTAATTAATAAGCTAATTGGATATGATGAAATGGTCCTTGTTACATCTAACAATTCAAAGGTTAACAATATAAGTAAATTAGACTTACCAAATTTGCCTCTAATTTGTATTTATAATAAAAACAACTTACAAACAACTATATTTAAAGAACTTAGTTTGGATAAAAGCATTTTTGAACAAATGAATTTAATTTATCGTACAGACTCTTATATTTCAGCTTTAAATAGTTTGCATATAAGTGATGCTTATACCTTTATTCCTAAAAGCATTTATAATAACTACCATAAAAATTTTGATATTAAAATAGTTGAAATTGTAGACTTTTCTTTATCTTTTCCTGTTTATATTAGTTACAAAGAAGGTTTTTATAAGCTTAATGTTGACTATATAAAAGCGTTTAAAAAAATAATAAAGGACTACTTAATATAAGTAGCCCTTTATTTATTAATATGTTCTATTTAAAAGCCATTCTGCAATTTCTTTTAAAACAACTTTATATTCATTTTCCGGTAAATTATTTATTCCTTTAAAACATTTATTCATATATTTTTCTGCTAATTCTTTAGCCATTATTATCCCATTATTTTTTTCTACTAAAGAAATAATATTGTATACTTCTTCTTCTGTATAATAATTCTTATTTATTATTTCATTAAAGTCACTTTTATTATTCTTATAAGCATAAATAAATGGTAGTGTATATATACCTTGTCTTAAATCATTTGCCGCTGATTTCTTAATGCTAGTATCGCTTCCTTCATAATCTAGTATATCGTCCATTATTTGAAAAGCCATACCTAAATTATGCCCTATATTTTTAAGTTCCTTGCTAACTATATTGTCTGCATTACATTCTGCTGCGCCTAAATATAAAGATATAGAAAATAATTCTGCTGTTTTTCCAGAAATTCTGCTTAAATAATCCTTAACTGATAATTTCATTGAAAATCTAGAATTTAATTGGTTTATTTCACCCATACAAATTTTCGACATAGCTCTAGCATCTACATTTAATGTTTTTAAAGAAGAGCTTGTGGCTAAAATTTTAAAGCAAACACAAAAAAGGTAATCTCCAATATATACAGCATAGTCTTTTCCATATTTAGATTGTATAGTCTCCTGCCCTCTTCTAAGTTTTGATTCATCAATGACATCATCATGAACCAAAGATGCCATATGTAACAATTCAATCACAGAAGCTGTTGGAACTGATTTTTTAGTATCTGAATCTCCAAACTTTGAACCTATCAAAACAAAAGCTGGTCTTAACATTTTGCCACCAGATTCGATTAAATCTATTATAGAGTTTTCAATCTTTTTATCTTTACATTTAATATTTTTTTTCATTAAATTAACTACTTCTTTTAATTCTTTTTTTACTTCAGGATATTTATTCCAAACCCTATTCATTATTATCCACCCTCTTAGTGATACTTTAAACTTTAGAATTAGATATCTCTTATAGCTCTATATTAGTTAAACATAGGTAATTTTCTTAAATGTCCAACAATATAATTTGCTGTTATTCCAATAAAAATACCTGTGCCTATTCCCATAGCTGATAATACTGGCAAATATAACATTACACCTATATTCCTAACTATTGATGATGCAATTAACAGCTGACCTACATTATGAAATATTGCTCCTGACGCACTTACTCCTATTATACTTACTTTATCTTTAAAAACTTCTTTAACTGATATCATTGCAAAGAAACTTAATATTCCTCCTGCTGCACTGTACATGAAGGATGATAAATTACCACCAAACATCGTTGCTAAAGTTAACCTTAAAAATAGTACTAGGAATGCGTCTTTTTTGCTATCTAAAGTATAAATAGCTATAACATTTATTAAATTAGCAAGTCCAAGTCTTGCCCCTGGAGCTATAAAAGGTACAGGAATCATTCTTTCAAATATATGTAATACTAAAGCTTGAGCTACCAATAAACCTATATATACAATTTTGTTAGTTTTTCTCATAGCTTTACTCCTTAATATGATAATATTACTTCATCATCACTTATTCCCTTAATTTCTATCATGAGCTTGTGAGGAAGGCATACTAAACTTTGTCCTGCATTTTCAATGTATTCTGGATTCATACATACATTATCTGGACAATCAGCTTCTATTATACCTATTTTATTATCTTTAATTTTAATAATATTTATCCCATCATCAGTTTTAACTTCAAGTATATCCTCACCAACATGTTCTGATAATGCAATTGTTTTGTACATTTTACCACTTACAGTTACCTCTGCATAAGTGTTATTATAACTTTTACCTGCAGTTGCTCCTAAAATAACTTCTGGTAAAAAAGATAAAATCATTAAAATACATATAATTACGAAATCTAACTTTTTAAACATCTATAAATCTCCTATTATGTTAAACTCAATTTATTCTTTATATTATATAAGGTAGAGTATATACTCTACCTTATATATTAACATTATCTTGAGACTTTTTTCAAATTATATTCTACTTATATAATGGCTTCTTTTTGCCATGCCAAAACTCATCTGCAAGTTTACTTATCCACGGCATTATATAATAATCTAATCCGAATGTTCTACCTGCTCCGCTCATTAAAGCTATTGATCCGAAGAAATACCACAATATATCCCATCCAGCCATAGCACATAAGATAAAGTTAATTACCATACCTGCTGAAACTACACTGAATATGAATGTAAATAAACCAGCTATCAAAGCAAGCCCCATTCCAATTTCAAGACAAACAACTATTCTTTGGAACCAAACTGCAACTTCTGGATTTGGCATCATAATCTTCATTATTGACTGATACCACCCTGGAACTGAGTTTAATATTGGAGTTACCCACTCTGTTGCTGCTTCTCCTACATCACCAGCTGCTGATGCTCCTGAAGTTGCATCTTGTAACCATTCAAATGGTATTTTAACATTTCCATCCTTTATCCAACTATCAGCACCTACTGAAATATCTTTAAGTTTATTAATAAATTTTCCATCACCACTAAATAACTTGTCCCAATTAGCTGTACCTATTAATTTTTCAATACCTTCTGTTAACCATAAGAATCCTATATAAAGTCTTAATGGTATAATCCATAATCTATTACTTTTAGATGATATATGGCCTCTAAATACAGATCTCTTATCTTCCATATCAAAAAACTCATGTCTTATATAGTTGTAAACAGTATTAATATTGTTTACTCCCCATAAATAATAAAGATTTACTAAATGTTTCATCATCATTGCAATAAATCCTGATAATTTAACACCCATTAGATTAGCAACACAGTATCTTCCACCAATTGATACCATAAATCCATGATAAGCACCTTTATATTTTTGCATTTCTTTATTTTCTATAGATGCAACTATATTGTTTACAGCTGTATTTGCTGTTTGTTCAGCTGCTTCAACTATTTGTGGAGTTGCTTTTCCAGGTTCTTCTTCTAAATAAGCCATATCTCCAACTACAAATACATCTTTCTTTCCTTCAGCTTGCATAAATTCATTAGCTTTTAATCTACCAGCTCTAGCAGTTTCTAACCCATATTCTTTAGCATCTTGATTAGCTTGAATTCCACATGTCCAAATTAATGTTTTAGTAGCTATTTTACTTCCATCTTTTAAAATTACAGCATTTTCTGTAACTTCAACTATTGGAGAATTTTTTAACACTTCAATTCCATGTTTAGTCATATACTTTTCTGCTTTATCAGCTTGTTTTCTATCTAACATATTTAAGATAGTTCCCATAGCTTCAACAACTTTTAATGTAACCTCATTTTCATCTACATTGTGTTTTTTAGCTAATTTTGATTTCCACTCAATAAGCTCTCCAGCCATTTCTATACCAGTAAAACCTGATCCAGCAACTATAAAAGTAAGCATTTCTTTTCTTTTTTCTGCATTTCTTTCAAGACTTGCCTTAGCAAACATATCTTGTATATGAGCTCTTATTTCTAAAGCATCTTCAAATGACCATAAAGTAAATCCATTTTCCTTTACTCCTGGAACTCCAAAGAATGCAGGCTCACTACCTGTTCCAACTACTAAATAGTCATATGAATATTCTCCATGAGTTGTAGTAATTCTTTTATTATCTGTATCTACTTTTTCTATATAATCAGTAACTATATTTACTTTAGACTTTCCAAAAATTTTGCATAGTTCAACTTGAACTGACTCAGGATGAACTCTCCCCCCAGCAACTTCATGTAACTCTGTCATCAAAGTATGGTATGGATTTTTATCTATTAGAGTAATTTCCACATCATTATTTTTTTTATATTTCTTTGCTAGTTTTTTAGCAGCATGAACGCCACCATAACCGGCACCAAGAACAACAATCTTATTTTTTGACATGTTGCACACCTATCCCTTCATAATATAAATTTATAAAATAGCATCTTTAATTTTATATATTATTTTAACATATGTCCATATAAGTTAGATAGTATTTTGTTGTTTTTTTAACAATATGTTTCATTTCTTTTCATCTCTCTTTTTAACTCAAATGGCTTATTTACTTATATAGGTAGTATTAGCCACTTTTTTTAATCATAAGAATAACTTATTCAATATAAGTAAATTGAATATCAATTTTAAATATAATTGTGTATAATTATTGGGTAATTAGTTTTAATTTAACTTACATAGATAACTTTTAATTTAATTACAAAACTTAATAATACAAGGGGGATTTTATTATGATGAAATCAAAAAAATTTATAAGTTTAGTAACTGTAGCTGCTTTAGCTTCAACAATATTAGTTGGCTGTGGTGCTGCTAAAGAAACAGGATTAAAAAATGGAAACTATGAAGCTAAATCTGAAAAAGACGAAAGAGGCTACGTTGCTTCAATAAATATAGAAGTTAAAGATGGTAAGATAGCAACAGTTAAGTTTGATGAAGCTAATGATGCTGGAAGCAAACTACAAGATGTTGAATATAATACTAAAATGGAAGCTGTAAGCGGAATTAACCCAATAAAAGCTTACCCAGATTTAGAAACTGCTTTAGTTGAAAAACAAGATGTTGATGCTGTTGATACTGTAACTGGTGCAACTAACACATCTGATACTTTCAAAGCTTTGGCTAAGAAAGCTTTAGAAACTGCTAAATAATTATATTTCAATAGGGCTTTAGGATTTATTCCTAAAGTCTTTTATTTTTTCTAACTTTTAACCTATAATATACTTGTATGTAAGTTGTAATAAAAATTATATATTTAATAGATAAACATATATATTATTTAGGAGGAAGATTTTTATGAAAAAGACCTTTAACTATATAAGCTTAAGTATTTTATTAATATTTTCTCTTTCAATTTTAGGAGGTTGTACTAAAAAACAAGAAAATAAAGAACCTCTATCTAGAAGTGATTTATTAATGGGGACTGTAATTAAAGTTACTATGTATGATAGTACCGATGAAAGCATTTTAGATGATATATTTAATAAAATAAAAGATATTGAATCTAAATTAAGTATTAATGAAAATGGAACTTTACTTGATAAGATAAATACATCTGCTGGAATAGAACCTATTAAAGTAGATGATGATACATATGAGGTTATTAAAAGTGGTTTGGAATATTCTGAAGTATCAAATGGACTTTTTGATATAACTATAGGACCTTTAGTTAAGCTTTGGAGTATTGGATTACCAGAACAAAAGCTACCTACCAAAGAAGAAATTGACTCTAAGCTACCATTGATTAATTATAATGATATTATTTTAGATGATGCAAACAAAACAGTTTCTTTAAAGAGATCAGGTATGATACTTGACTTAGGTGGTATTGCTAAAGGTTTTACAGCCGATATAATTTCAGAACTTTTAACTGCCCGAGGAGTTAAAAGTGCAATTATAGACCTTGGTGGAAATATTTTTGCACATGGAAATAAGAATAAAGACGACCTTTGGAAGATAGGTATCCAAAACCCTTTATCTGAACGTGGTGGTATTATTGGATCTATAAAGGTTCAAGATAAATCTATAGTTACTTCCGGAATATACGAAAGATATTTCGAAGAAAATGGAATTAGATATCATCATATTCTAAATCCAAAAACAGGGTACCCTTATGAAAATAATATAGCGGGTATAACAATAGTAAGTGATAAATCCATTGATGGTGATGCTCTTTCTACTTCTGTGTTTGCTATGGGACTTGAACATGGATTAGATTTCATTAATTCAAGAAATGGCATAGATGCAATCTTTGTAACAAAAGATAATAAAATCTACTTAAGTAATGGTATAAAAGATAACTTTAATTTAAGTAATGAAGATTTTATAATTCAAGAATAATACTTACTAAAAAGACTACTATTTTTAATTAAATAGTAGTCTTTTTACAAAACCTTTTGTAGTTTGATTAATATTATTATTTAACTTCTAATTTAACGTTAAAAGTTTTCTTCCCACCATTTCTTACAACTTCTACTTCAACAATATCTCCTTCGTATTTAGTATCTCTTATTTTCTTTAACTCATCGAAGGTTTTTATACTTGTGCCATCAAATTTAACTATAATATCTCCAATCTGTAAACCTGCCTTTTCAGCGGGTGAGAACTCTGATACTTGAGCTATATAAAGTCCTTCTTCCATATCATATTGTTTAGATAAATCAGAATTTATCTCTCTAATAGATACTCCAAGGTTTAATATAGGCTTTGATAAAGATTCTATTCTATCACTAACTTCATTTATAGGAATTGCAAAACCTATTCCTTCTACGCTACCATCTGCTATTTTTAATGTATTAATTCCAACAACTTGACCTTTTGTATTTATAAGTGGCCCTCCACTATTACCAGGATTTATTGCAGCATCTGTTTGAATTAAATTTACTTTAATTCCACTATTTGTTTCTACTGATCTATTAACCGCACTTACATATCCTCCTGTAAGAGTTTGGTTAAACTCCTTTGATAACGGTGTTCCAATAGCTAAAACTTCTTCTCCAGGTTTTAATACCGCTGAATCACCAAGTTCAACTATTCCAGGGACCTTTATCGAATCATCGCTCAATTTAAGCATAGCTATATCTTGGTTTTTATCGTAGTTTACCACTTTTGCTGGAATATCTCGTCCGTCTGATAAAGTAACTGTAACTACCTTTGCATCTTGTATTACATGATAATTAGTTAATATATAGCCTTCTTCATTTATTATAAATCCAGACCCTATTCCTTCTGTTTCTTGTGGAATAAATCCACTATAATCCATTAATCCATTTACTGAAACTATTACAACTGCAGGTGCAACTTTTTCAAAGGCTTGACTAGCAGATAAAGCTTCTTGATCTGTAGTGAAACTTTGAGGATTCGGTGTTAAGTTTGGTTTTCTTTCTAAAATGCTTTTTGTTGAGTAGTACATTCCATATCCACCAACTAATCCTCCTAGAAGTCCTGCAACAAGGGCTAAAGATATAATACCTAATCCGCTTCTTTTTTTCTTTTTAGTCTTTATTTTATTATTACTTGATAATTTCTCATTATAATCAGAAAAATTCTCATCCTCATTTAAAAGTCCTTGGCTTTCATTTGAGAAATACTTAGGCTCTACTTCTTCATAATTATCAACATCATAAACTTTATCATCATCATTACTCATAATGTAATCCTCCATAGAAATTAAATTTTTCTTTAGATTTAATATACCCCTTTTATATGACAATTATATGACAACAATAGCTTAATTCTTATTTGCTTTTTCTGTTCTCTCTATTTCATTTGCTTGTTTAACAACTTGTCTTATTCCATTTATCACGGATTCTTGATTATCTATTGAAATAAAATCACTATCTAGATTAGTAGTATAAAGCTTTGTTAAATCTTTATCTCCTAGACCTTCTAAGGATTCTTGATTGCTTTTAGCTATTAAATAATATGGTTTTCCAGCAAATACTTCTGTTTGCTGACTTGTATTATTCCCACTTGTAATATTTAGAATTTCATTGTAAACAGCTTTAGTATAATTAGACTTAGTTCTATGAGCTTTAAATTCAATTAGTGAATTTTCATCTAAACTTTTTTCAAAGTCTTCCACTTTTGTATCTAAATTTATAGTGTCTAATAAATATGTAAAAGCAAAATTTGATCCTATACTTTCTATTTTTCTTCTAAGTCTTTCTAAAAACAACTTATTTTTAAATTCCTTCGTGTTTATTTCCTGTTCAACTAATGGATTAACTAATATAACTCCCGCTACTAAATCAGGGTACTCCTTAGCAAACTCAGTTAATACTAAGCTTCCATAATCCTCTCCTACTAATATGTACGGGGCTTTGGCTGCGGATTTTCTAAGAAGAATCCTTAAATCTTCTGCTTGTTCTTTTGGAGTTCTAATTGATCCTATATCACTAAATCCATAACCTCTTCTATTGTAAACAAAAGTTGTTAAGTCATCATAATCAGTAGTAAGGGTTTCAACAATAGGGTTCCATTGATTCAAATTTGCTCCTATATTTCCATCAAATACAACAGTATAATTTGATCCACTTCCTTCTATTTTAAAGTCTAACCTTTTCTCATCTACTCTCACATAGTCTACTCTTTCCTTTAGTGTCTCTTTTATAATAAAATTATTTATTTTTTGATATACAAATCCTAAAGCTAAAATAATAAAAATAATTATAAATATGCTTCTTAATTTTTCCTTAGGATTCTTTTTTGTTTTCATATTTACCTTATAAACTCCATTTGAATTTGGCAAAAGCTTCATCCTAACCAACTCCCCCTATTTTCTAAAGCTTTAAATTTGGTTTTGCATTAATATTAAAGTTACTTGTTCTTTTATTTAACAAATTAAAGTAAGCAGCACTTCCTATCATAGCTGCATTATCCGTACATAAAATCGGTGCTGGAAAAAGAACCTTTATTCCTTCTTTCCCTGCTTCTTCTATTAATGTACTTCTTAAAGCTGAATTTGATGCAACACCACCAGCTATTGCTATTTTATCTACTTTCTTTTCTCTGCAAGTCCTTAATACATTCTGCTTTAAAACATCTATAACAGCTTTTTGAAATGAAGCTGCTACATCAGCCTTGTTATATTCAATTTTTTGCATATTACATTTATTTAAATAGTTTAAAACTGCTGATTTAACTCCACTAAAGGAAAAATCTAAACTATTATCATGAAAATTTGCTCTAGGAAATGCTATTGCATTTTCATTTCCTTCCTTTGCAATTTTATCTATTTTAGGACCCCCTGGATATCCAAGACCTAAAGATCTTGCTACCTTGTCGTAAGCTTCTCCTGCTGCATCATCTCTTGTTTGGCCAATCACTTCATATTCACCATAGTCCTTTACGTGAACTATGAAGGTATGACCACCTGAAACTACTAAGGAAACAAAAGGTGGTTTCAAATCTTTATGTTCTATGTAATTAGCTGATATATGTCCTTCAATATGATTTACTCCGACTAAAGGTTTGTTTGATGCATAAGCTAATCCTTTTGCATATTGAAGACCAACTAAAAGAGCTCCAACTAATCCAGGTCCATAGGTTACCCCTATTGCATCTATATTTTCTAAATCAACTTTTGCTTCTTCTAAAGCACTCTTTACAACACTATCAATGACTTCTATATGCATTCTTGATGCTACTTCTGGTACAACTCCACCATACTTTTTATGCGTGTCTATTTGTGTTGCTATTATATTTGACAAAACTTCTCTTCCATCTTTAACAACAGCAGCAGATGTTTCATCACAGCTTGATTCTATTGATAAAATTAATTTACTTTCCATTTCATACCTCTTACTCACTATTTTATATTATATTTCCTTCCTTGTTAAAAGAAGAACATTAATGTATATTAAAATTAAGATTGTTTCTTAATAAATGTCCTTGTTAATTATATAATGAATGAATAAAATATTCATTATATTTTATTAAAATTAATTGATCTTTAAGAAATGGTACTTTTATTAACGGAGGTTTTATATGAGCAATTATGCTAAGATTGTAGTTCCTGGTTCCCCTATAACTAAATCTAATTTTAAACTACATAACAAAGATGGTCGAGCTATACTTCCTTCTAATTCTGGTAAGTCTTATGATAAATATGCTCTTTATGAAGAAGAAATCTCTTATTATGCTAAAATTCAGAATCCTGATGTAGTTTTAGATGAGTCTTTAATTGCAGTTTTGAAAGTTTATTATAAAAGCGAAAAAAGACATCCTGATACTGCAAATATAACTAAAAGTATTTTTGATGGTATTGAAAAAAGTGGATTAATTGTTAATGATGCTCAAATAAGAACAATAATAACCCAAGAATATTATGATAAGGAAAACCCCCGTTTTGAATTAGAATTTTTTGCTGAAAGCGAATATTCAATGAGTTATTCACTTTGTAAAAAAGAAGTTTCTTCAGAGAAAAGATTATATAAATCTTTAAAAAAGGATTTTTTAAATCTCCCTAAAAAATCTAACATTAGTCAAAAGCCTAATAATATAACTATAGATAATAATACTACAAAAATTAAGATATGTGAATTTTGTAATAAAGATATAATAGATGGAGATTTAATTTCGGCAAATGGAGGGAAAACCATTATTTGTAGAAAGTGTTTTACAAAGTTATTTTAAAATATACTTTCATAATTAATTAGTCTAATAAAAAGAAGGCCTCTTAAAACAACTTAATTTAAGCCCCTATGATGCCCTTCTTTTATTAGTTTATTTATATATTTTAATATTTATATTCCTTAATATAATTTGCAGCCTTTTCTCCACACAAATAACCACTTTCTCCACTTGAAAGCAATTCATCTTCACCATTTAAGAAAGTTCCACAAACAAATACTCCATGTTCTGAAGTTTCATATTCTTCTACTTTAGGAAATGATTTAGAATCAATTTTTATATTTAACTTCCTTATATAACTCATATCTGGATGATATCCCACATTTAAAATCATAGAATCACATTCTATGGTAGATACATTTCCACTTCTTAAATCTCTTATATCAATACTTTCTAATCTATCACTTCCATTTAACTCTATGACAGTTGACTTTTTTATTATATCCATGGGAAACCCTTTAATAAATTTTAAGTCTTCCTCTGAAAATCCTTTATCAGAAGTATCTAATAAAGCTTTTATTTTTGCCCCTTCTAATATAAGTCTTCTAGCTAATATTAGAGACCATTTATTATTTCCAGCAACAACTACTTCTTTCCCTGGCAAGAAACCTTGAATATTAACTATTCTATGTGCTGCTGCCAAAGTAAATACCCCTGTATATTTATGTATGGGTATATTAATGTTCCCAGTAAACTTTTCTCTACACCCAGAAGCCAATATTACTACACTTGCTTTTATTTCTTGTACTCCTTCTTCTGGGTTAACATAAGAAATTATCTTATCTTTGCTAATTCCTAAAACCTCTGTATTTATTTTAAAATTTCCCTTTAAAGTTTTAAAATCTTTTATAAGCTGGCTTGCAAGTTCTGGTCCTGTTACTTCTTTTTCTAAGTAATAACTACCAAAACCATAATGGATGAATAAATTAAGATTTCCACCTAATTCATTATTTCTATCTATAATCAAAACATTTTTTATTCCATTTCTAAGGGCTGATATTCCAGCTGAAAGCCCAGAAGCTCCCCCACCAATTATTACTAAATCATAATTAATCATCTACTTCTTCCCCCTTAATCTTAGCAAATAATATATTTGTATTATATCATAATAGGATTATCTTATACTTTAGATTTGTTAATTTTTATATCTTTATGAAATTTACTTTCTTATTTCCTTAAATAATTTAATATGCTAGTTTGATTTATAAATATTACTATATTATAATTAATAACTGTGAACATTAAAGATCATTAAATAACTTGAGGTGAAAAAATGAATAAATTTTCCAACATACTTAAAAACAAATTTACTAATACATTTACTTTTGATGGATTTATTAGAACAGTATTATTCTTAATACCATTTGTATTTATTATAATTAAAAGTATAATCTTTCAAGGTTTTGTTAGCAGTGAAAATCCCTACTCTTTAGATATTAAACTAGGATATCAATCTGTTAAGCCTTTTATAAATTATTACTATTCTTTTCTTTTAATATTTCTAAGCTTTTCTTTATTATTTAAAGGAAAAGGTAGAATTATCTATTTATTTATAATAGATGCTTTTCTTACTTTCTTAATAATTCTAGATTTATGTTATTTTAGAGGATTTCTAACTATGCCTTCAGTGATGTTATTATCCCAAACTGCAAATCTTGATAACATGGGTGGCACAATATCTTCAATGTTTAGCAATAAAGATTATCTTCTTGTTTTAGATTTTGTTATTCTAGGTATCTATATTTTCTTTACAAGAAAAACTTATACTAGAACTAAAAGAAGAGCTCCTATAACTTTTGCTATTCTACTTTTAGGAAGTATCTTTTATATAGCATATGTACCTATTAGTCTTTATGCTTTCAACAATGAAGATGTTGATAATGGTTATATCTTCTCAAATTATGATCCAACTAATACTGCAAGATATTTTTCTTCAGTAGGATATCATGTTTTTGATGTTTATAATGTCTATAAGGATTCAAAACCTTATACTTTAACAGGAGAAGATAAAAGTCAGATTGAGGAATTCTTTAATAAAAAAGAGAACTTACCTGACAATGAATATGCTGGTATATTTAAAGGAAAGAATCTTATTGTTATCCAAGTAGAATCTTTAGAAAGCTTTGTTATTAATAAGGAAATTAACGGACAAGCAATAACGCCTATAATGAATGATTTGATTAAATCAGGCCTTTATTTACCTAATATATATGATCAAGTAAATGAAGGGACAAGTTCCGATTCAGACCTTATGATAAATACTTCAATGTTTCCACTAAGACGTGGAAGTACCTTCTTTAGATATCCAAATACTACATACAATTCTTTACCTTTATTATTAGAAAAAGAAGGTTATTATACTGAAGCTATTCATCCTGATAAAGGTTCCTTTTGGAACTATGCTACAGGTTTAAAGGGAATAGGGTTTAATAAATTCACAGATTATTACTCATTTAATATGGATGAAGAAATAGGCCTTGGAATTTCTGATGAAAGTTATTTCAAGCAAGTGACCCCTATGCTTAAAGATTTGAAAAATCCATTTTATGCTTTTACAGTTACTTTAACTAGCCATGGTCCTTTTGATTTACCAAAAGAAAAACGAGTTCTTAACTTAGATGAAGAACTTGATAAAAATGAAATGGGCGGATACTTTGAAAGTATAAAATATACAGATACTCAAATCGGTAATTTTTTAAATCAACTTGATAAAGAAGGTTTATTAGATAATACTGTTGTAGTAATTGAAGGGGATCATACAGGAGTACATAAATACTATAATAGTTCTGTTGAAACTCTTTCTAATCCTGAGGATTGGTATTTAGATAATGGTCACCATACTATTCCTTTCATTGTTTGGAGCAAAGATATTGAAAGTCCAAAGACTTTTGAATCAAAAGGTGGACAAATTGATATAATGCCTTCTCTTTTATACTTAATGGGAATAGACACAGAAAGTTATATAAATACTGCTTTAGGTAGAAACTTATTTAATACTAATAAATCCTTTGCTATATTAACTAACTTAGATATAGTTTCTGATAATTTAACAGAAGAAGAAAAAGATATATATAAGAATATAATCGATCTTTCAGATAAAATGATAAGAAGTAATTACTTAAAAAACTAATGATTTACAAAATAGGGGCTGTATAAAACAGCCCCTTAATTTATATTATAAAATTATCCTAGTATTTGAAATACTTTATTTTGTATTATTTAAAAACTACTTTTAATAGTTCTTACCTTTATATTTAATTTGAAATTGTCCTATAGCGTACTATTTTCCTCCTATAGATAATTCCTTTATTATAACTGACGGGCTTCCAACGCTACTCATTGGGAATTTTAAATCACTTCCTATTTCTTCTACAGCCTTCAATAAATCAAAGAAGTTTCCAGCTACAGTTATTTGTTCAACCGGGAAGTCTTGTTTTCCATCTTTAATATAAAATCCTTTAGCTGCTAAAGAAAAATCTCCTGTTATTGAGTTTGCCCCAGAATGAAGTCCTGCAAAGTCTGTTATCATTAAACCTTCTCCAACCTCTTCTAACAGTTGTTCCAAAGATTTTATACCTTCTTTTATATAAAAGTTTGTTGGAGATACTCCAACAGATGATGCATAAGAAGGCTTAAATCCATTGCCTGTAGATTTTATATTGCCCTTATTTGCAGTTTTTAAATTATGAAGTAATGTTATAAGCTTTCCTTCATGTATAATATCCTTTTTCTTAGTTGCAACACCTTCATCATCAAAGGATACAGATGCTAAACCATTTTCTAAATGAGGATCATCTAATAATGTTACTTTACTACTTGCTATTATTTCTCCTTCTTTTCCCTTTAGTAAACTTAACCCTTTCTGCGCTGCATCACCACTAAATACTCCAGCAAAAGTTGAAAGTATAGACACCATAGCTTCGTTATTAATCACAGTTTTATATTTACCAGATTTAATTGACTTTCCGCCAATTCTAATTATAGCTTCTCTAACGCCATCTTCTGCAATTTTCTTAGGATCTACTTCCTCTAAGTTATTAGCAATGACATAACCCATTCCATCTAACATTTCTTCACCATTTTTTATAATTGGTACTACATAAGCACTTAAAAGGTTAGATTTATTTTTTAAGTTTAACCCCTTAGAATTTATTATTCCATAGCTTGCTTTACTATATCCAATTCCACACCCTTGAAAACTTGTAACTCTATTATCTAATTCTTTAGCTTCCTTTTCCATATCTAAAGCTAAATCAATTAGTTTATTAGGATCTAAGTTTTCTAATCCTTTATGATAAGTATTAACTTCTACGTATTCCTTATCTCCTTCATATATAAATTGTATATCTTCATTTTCTATAGCTAATGCACTTTCTTTTACATTCTTAACCAGCATTTCAATGGCTTCTTCATCCAATATTTCAGTATAAGAATATCCTATCTTATCTCCTATTTTCCCTCTAAAGGATAAACCATATGAAGTAGTTAAATTATATTTTTCTACTTCTTGATTATACACATTAATACTTAAGCTTTCTTTATCTGTAAAATAAACTTCATATTCTTTAAATCCAGCATTTTTAGCCTTTTCAAATAATTTATCTATAAAAATTTTTAATTCCATAAAATCCTCCTATCTTCCACCTACAGTTATTTCTTTAACTCTTATCATAGGTTGACCTACGTTTGTTGGAATACTTCCTGAAATTGATCCACACATACCTTGACCTTGTTCTAAGTTACTTCCTACCATGTCTATATTCATTAAAACATCACTACCTTTTCCTATAAGGCTAGCGCCTCTTACAGGTTCTTGGATTATTCCATCTTTAACTATATATCCCTCTGATACTGCAAAGTTAAATTCACCAGTTACAGGATTTACTGAGCCACCACCCATTTTTTTAGCATAAAGGCCATTAGATATTGATTTTATAATATCTTCTTCTTTGTCATTACCTGCATCAATATAAGTATTTGTCATCCTTGAAGTAGGAGCATATTTATAGCTTTGTCTTCTTGAACTACCTGTAGATTTCATCCCCATTCTTCTACCATTTAACTTATCTATTAAATAACCTTGTAATATACCATCTTTAATTAAAACATTCTTTTGTGTTGGGCTTCCTTCATCATCAATATTTAATGATCCCCAAGCATTTGCAATAGTTCCATCATCAATAGCTGTGACCTTAGTTGAAGCTATTTGCTTACCTAACATATTTGTAAATACTGAGTTTCCTTTAGCAACAGCTGTAGCTTCTAGGGAATGTCCACAAGCTTCATGGAATATAACTCCTCCAAAACCATTATCAATAGCTACTGTCATATTTCCTGCTGGACAGTTTTTAGCATGTAGCATGGTATGAGCAACCTTAGAAGCTGATCTTCCATAGTATTCTGGATCTATTGTATCAAATAATTCAAATCCCATTCTAGCTCCTGGCCCTTCAAAACCTGTTTGGTTTTCTCCATTAGCTGAAGCTACTGAGCTTATTGAAAGTCTTGTTCTTACTCTCTTATCCTCTTTTAATAAGCCTTCTGTATTAGCTATTAAAACATTTTGTTCTTTATCTAAGTATCCAACAGATACCTGTGCTATTTCATTATGATAATCCTTAGCTGACTTATATCCTCTTTTCATAACCTCAATTTTCTTCTGAGTTGATATTGATGATGGAATATAAATAATTGGATGATTATTATGAACTATACTTTCTCTTAATACTATGCTTATATCTTCCTTTAAATCTCCAAGGGCCAAAGCCGCCTTTTGTGCTGTATCTAATAGTCCTTGCAATGTTGTATTATTTGTATAAGCATAAATACTTTTAAAGCCCTTAAATATTCTTATTCCTATTCCATGCATTCTCCCTGAAATGGTATTTTCCACCTTTCCATTTAAAATGCTTATTGATGTATCAAGCGTATCCTCTTCAAAGATTTCTGCAAAATCTCCTCCTGTTATCAGACATCTTGATAATACTTGTTCTAATATATCTTTTGATAACATATTTATACCTCCTTAAATTTAATTTTTAAAAGCATTTTCCCAATAATCTACATAACTACCATTTGCCCATTCAGCCATAATAACTTCTTCATTTTCTTCAATATTTATTTCTGCTAAAAGATTTAGATTTATATTATCTTCCTCTATTTCATATACTAATAAATTATTATCTAATACAATTATGGCAAGTCTTCCATTTGGTGATGTATATGCATCTTTTATTAATGGAAAATTACTTCTAAGTTCTTTCCATGATATTAATAATCTATCATAGTTTAGTATTTTATCAACTGGATTTATATTAATTCTATATTGATTATATTCATTATCTACTGAAGGTATGTTGCCTATTAATATCCATTTCCCTTCTAATCTATCAATCTTAAAATTACTATAATCAATTTTAGGATTTATATCACTATTTATTTTTAAAGATTCTAATTTTACATTAAAATCTTTTTCATATTGTTTTTTACCATCCTCAGAATAAATTTCTTTTATACTAAGTCCTTTTTCAGAATTAATATTATCTATTGGTATAGTTTTATAGATTGGAAATTGATTTTTAAAATCCTCTCCTTGATATATCTCCATGGATATATAATCATTTGAAATAAAAGTAATATTCTTGTAAATATCAGTTGTATTATTTTGAATATTATTTGAAGTATTATTATCTTCTAAACTATCTATTTTATTTGTAGTAAAATATTCTATATAATTATTATTATCTTTAATAATGTTACTTTTAATATTCCATATTCCTTTCATTCTAGGAAATATTATATAATCCTTTTGTAATATAGGATTAATTTCATTATCTTTAAAAGATATCCATAAGGTTCTATAACTTTCTTCACTATAAGAATAATCCTCTAGTTGTTGTCTTGTACTTTTCAATGCAAGCATTACCCCAACAGAACTATTATAATCCTCAAGTTTATAATCTGTTTTAAATATTTCTTTGTTTTCTATATAGTTTATTTCTTTTTCTGATTTTTTTAATTTAAATAAAATTCCTTGGTAATAAAGATATCCATAATTATCTTTTTCTAAAATGAATTCTCCAATTATTTTATTTGAAGAAATTATAGAAATAACATCTATCTTATCCTTATTTGCTAATATATCTTTTAATTTAAAATTAAATTCGTAGGATAGCATATAATCATTATTAACAACTTTCAACTTATAATTTACTTTCTCGTAATCTTTATTTAATATGCTTATTTTATCCTCTTTTATTTTTATAACTTTTTTCACTTTGTTTTTTTCTTCTTTGTTAATTTCTATTTTTTCATCAATTAGTTTTATTTCTTCAACTATCCAATTTCCTTCTACAAGAATATTATTATTTTTAGGAGGCTTTATTGTTGAATTTTCTTTTAAACTTACTGTACTACAACCTGTAGTTAATGTAAATAAAAGTATAAATACTGTTATTAAAAAATTCTTCATTTTATTTCTCCTCTGCTATAGGAATACTAATTACAACTTCTGTACCTATGCCTTCTTTACTAAATATATTAATTTCTCCCTTGTGAAGCTTTATTATTTCATCACATATAGAAAGGCCGATACCATTTTTTGAATTTGAATTTTTCCCTTTAAAAAACTTTTCCTTTACTCTAAGAAGATCTTCTTCACTTATCCCACAACCATAATCTATAACTTTAAAAATTATATTTTTATCTATCTTTTCCGCTTTCAAAATTACTTTCCTGTTATCTTTAATAAACTTAAAGGAGTTATCTAATAAGTTTATAAAAACTTGCTTTAATCTATTTATATCTACTTCTATAAATAAATTAGTATTAACTTCTATAAATAATTCCACGTTTTCTTCTAAGGCTCTTGGCTTCATTAATTCTTCAATACTCTTTATAAACTTATTAACAGAAATCTTTTTATTATTTAAAGTTATTTTATCACTTATTAAACTTGAAAAGTTAAGTAATTCTTCTACCATATTGCTTAATCTATCTGCTTCTTTTTCAATAATTTCAAAACCAAGTTCTAAGGTTTCCTTATCAGTTTCTTCATTATTTAAGGTTATAGCCCATCCTTTAATAGCTGTTAGTGGTGTTCTTAGTTCATGAGAAATTGAAGATATAAATTCATTTTTAAGTTGATCTCTCTTTTCTATTTCATTAGCCATGAAGTTTAATGTCCTCGCTAACTTACCTATTTCATTTTCATTTTCTATGTTGGTCCGTATTTTAAGATTGCCTCCAGCCATTTCTTCCGCTACATCAGTTATATATTTAATAGGTTTTATTATACTATTAGCTAAAATTAAACTTATTCCTATACCTATAAACAATACAACTATAGATATAGATGAAAATCTTATTATAATACTTGTAATTATAGCTTCTATTCCCTCTAAAGATGTTATAAACCTTATAATTCCAACTATTTCTCCATTATCAATTATAGGAGATGAAACTGCCATAACTTTATTATCATTATAACTTACTTTACCTATCCATCTAGCCTTTTCACCTTTAGATGCCTTAGTAACATCTGACCGCTTTATAAATACTTCATCTCTAATTCCTATAGAATCCATAATTAAGTTTCCATGTTTATCAAAAAACTCCACTTGAACATTATTATCCTTCCAAAATACATCAATATCATCATATACCATCTCATTAAGAGTATTTTGAGGAAAATATTTTTCATATAAACTTATAGATACATCTATTTTATTATTTAATAAATCTTCTGTATTATCATAGTAATACTTTTTTATAAATATTATTAAGAGAATATTCAATATTATTATAATAGAAAAAATTATTATAAATATTATTTTAAGTAGTTGAGCTCTTATCCCTTTTCCTTTTATGATCTCCATCTATAACCTACACCCCATACTGTTTCTATATAATTTGGTTCAGAAGGACTTTCTTCTATCTTTGCTCTTATTCTTCTTATATTTACATCTATTAATTTAGCATCTCCAAAGTAATTTTCTCCCCAAGCTAAATCAAGTAACTCATCTCTATTAAAAGCTTTGTTTGGATTTTCTAAGAATATTTTCATAAGTGAGTACTCCTTTGGAGTTAAATCAATTTCTTTATTTCCTTTATAGAATTTTTTAGAATAATTATTAATTGTAAATCCGGAAAGGGTTATCTCTTTATTATCCTTAACTTCTTCCATTCTTCTTAATATAGCCTTTATTCTTAAAATAACCTCTACAGGGTTAAATGGTTTAACAATATAATCATCCGCTCCATATTCAAAACCCATAACTTTATCCATATCTTGACCTTTTGCTGTAAGCATTATAATTCCAATTTTTTGATTTTTCTCTCTTAGCTTCTTACAAACAGAAAAACCATCTATTCCAGGAAGCATAATATCTAAAATTGCTATATTAGGACTTTCAATCTCTGCAAGTCTTAAGGCTTCTTCCCCTGTTTCAGCTTCAATTACCTGAAAATTATTTCTCTTCAAATTTATTTTTAAAAATCCTCTTATACTTTCTTCATCTTCCACTAATAATATCTTATTCATTATTCCTCCTAAAACTACATAAACTTATATATAGAAATAAGAGACATACTAAATACATGTCTCTTATTTAAGTGTTCTAAATTCGAATCCATCTTCCTTTAAATAATCTATAGCATCTTGTAAATATTCTACAGTTCCCTTTTTTGCATCTGTATCATGCATTAAAACAATTATAACATCTTTGTCTCCTACTGTATCCTTTAAATTATTTAGTAATTCTTCCCTTGAATATTCTATACCTTCTGCATCTCCATTTAAAGCATTCCAGTCCATTTGATATAACCCTTTTTCTTCTAGTACCTTATCTAATTCCTCTGTTCCATTCCAACTTGAATGTCCTCCAGGCATTCTTACTAACTTAGTACTAAAATCATTCCCCAGCATACCTTTTAAAATTCTATCATTTTTATCTATATCATTCATAAATGCTTGTACATCTACTCTTCGATTTGGATAAAGTATTTTATAGTCATGAGAATATCCATGATTACCAATAGAATGCCCTTCTGCTAGCATTCTCTTCAATATAACATCTGATCTTTTGTTATTATTTATTGATGTACCTAAAGTAAAAAATGTAGCTTTAATATTATTTTTTAATAATATATCTAAAATTTTTTCTGTGGATTTTTCTGAAGGCCCATCATCAAAAGTTAAATAAGCCATTTTTTTATTATCATCTCTATAGAAATTCCACTTATATAAGGTTTCAGGTATAACTAAAGATACATCATCTACATAACTATGATTCAAACTCTCATTATCTTCAACTTCCTCATCTATTCCATCTTTTTCATAAATCTTAATTTCCTGGCTTGTACTTTCTTTTTTCTCATCTTTCTTATCATTTTTATCATAAATTTCTGTTTCTATTTCTTTTTCTATGTTCTCAAATGAAGATTTCTCCTGTTTTATAAAGTTATTTATTCCAGAGCTTAAAATTTTATTTTTGTTCATTCTATTATGATCTATAGATATTTTAAAATCTACAAACAATATAACTACTAATAATATCATAAAAGACATTACTATCCTTCTAAATAATCTTTTCTTTCTTCTCATATAAATCATCCTTAAAAGTTAAATTTTATCATATACTTATTATATCTTCTATATTTCATCAAATCACTACAATTTGTTTACAATACGTTACAGATATATTACATACTATTAATTTATATATGAAAAAAGAGTCTTATAACAATAGATATTAAATCTACTCTTATAAAACTCTTAAATAAAAATTGGCTCCGTGGAGAGGATTCGAACCTCCAACCTATCGGTTAACAGCCGAGTGCTCCACCATTGAGCTACCACGGAATGTACATTGAAAACAGTAATTTATGATGACCTATTTAAAAGTATTCAGCATAAAATTAGTTTCCTTATCAGAATGTTCTCTGAAAATTGCATATGAATTACTTTGCCAAAATCTTTGGACTTGATTTGGTCAAGCCCTCGACCTATTAGTATTAGTAAGCTCAATATGTTGCCATACTTACACCTCTAACCTATCAACCT
>JARIDB010000115.1 GCA_029257045.1 Clostridium sp. | reverse complement strand
ACTTTTATAATACATTAATAAATGCTATGGCATATTTAGAAAGAATATTTGAAGCAATGGATGAAAAACCAGAATATGATAATAAAGAGGCAGAAATATTAAAAGATGTTAAAGGTAATGTAAGATTTAAAAATGTATATTTTGAATATGAAAAAGATAATTCTATTTTAGAAAATATAAACATGAATATTAAGAGCGGAGAAAAGGTTGCATTAGTTGGCCCAACAGGAGCTGGAAAAACAACTATAGTTAACTTATTATCAAGGTTTTATAGAATAAAGTCAGGGGATATTTTAGTTGATGGAATTGATATAAATAATATTAAATTAAAATCTCTTAGAAAAGAAATTGGAGTTATGCTCCAAGACCCATTTGTATTTTCAGGTACAATAATGGAGAATATTAGATATGGAAAGTTAGAGGCTACTGATGAAGAAGTGATAAATGCAGCTAAGATAGTAAAAGCAGATGAGTTTATAAAAGAATTTACAGAAGGGTATAATACCTATTTAAATGAACAGGGAAGTGGCCTTTCAGTTGGACAGAAACAATTGATATCCTTTGCAAGGGTATTGTTATCTAATCCTAAGATATTAATATTAGATGAAGCCACATCAAGTATAGACACAGAAACAGAGGCATTATTACAAGAAGGGATAGATAAACTTTTAAAAGGAAGAACATCCTTTGTTATAGCTCATAGATTATCAACAATAGTAAATTCAGATAAGATAATGTATATAGGCGATAAGAAAATATTAGAATGTGGAAACCATAATGAACTTATAAAGGAAAAGGGATACTACTACAATTTATATAAGTCTCAATTCTTAGACATATAAAAAAATAAATGCCCTAGAGTTACGCTCTAATGGCATTTATTTTTTTAATTAAAATTATTTATTAATAATTCTTTTATATATAAAATCTGCAAATAATGAATTTGACCAAGCGAACCATTCTCTTGTAAATTCCTTAGAATTGTTGCAGTGAAAACCCTCGTGCATATAATTAGTATCTCCATCACAGTTAATTAATGTTGAAAGGATATTATTTATTTCAGATTTATCATTAGATGTTAAGCCCTGCATTGAAAGAGATATATGCCATATATATTGATTAGGGGTATGAGGACTTCCAATTCCAGATGCAGCAGTACCACTATAGAAATAAGGATTATTTTTGCTTAAAATAAACTTTCTAGTATTTTGATAAATTTCATCATCAATTGGTCTATATTCAATATATGGAATAGATAAAAGACTAGGAACATTAGCATCATCCATTAAATTATAATTACCAAATCCATCAGTTTCATAAGCATAAATTTTTCCGAAATCCTTATGTTCAATTATACCGAATTTTTCAATTCCCTCTTCTATTTGAAATCTTAAATTTTTAGCTTTTAAGTTTAAAGAACAATCATTATATATTTCTTGGGAAATTTCTTCTATATATTTCAATACAACACTCGCAAACATATTTGAAGGTATTAAGTAGCCATACTTACACGCATCATCACTAGGTCTAAAGCCTGACCAAGTCATACCTGTATAAGTAACTGGGTTACCTAATCCATTATTACATAGGGTATCAGTTTCTGAACAGTTTAATCTTTGAAAAGAATAATCGGATTTTTCAAAGTGATACTGCTCGGTTTGCCATAAATCTATAATTATATTAAAAACATCTTTTATATCATTATTAAAAAATGTTGAGTCATTAGTTTCTCTCCAGTATTTATAAATTAGCCTTATAGGAAAGCAAAGGGAATCTACCTCATATTTCCTTTCCCAAACCCAAGGACTATCTTTAGTTATATCATTGTCCCACTTTTGGCCATTAGGTTCCTTGTTAAAGGCATTAGCATACGGCTCAATCAAGATGCATTTCATTTGTCTATTAATAAGGCCAATAAATAAATCCTTTAATACAGGATACTCCTCAACAAATGGTAAGTAATGTTCTACTTGAGATGTTGAATCTCTAAGCCACATTGCAGGGATATCTCCTGTTATAACGAAAGTATCATTTTCTTCATAAATTACAGTAGTATCAATTGTATTTATAAAACAGTTAAAAAATAAGTTTTGTAACTTTTCATCTTCAATAGATTTAGAAAGCTTTAAACCTATTTCTTTTAGAGAATCATTAAGAAGATTAAATTTTTTATTATGATTATTTTCCATAAAAGTTCCTCCTATAATAATATATAACTTTATTTTTATATATCTAATATCATTATTTTTAAATATTAGAGCTTTATATGCACATTGTATATGTTTTCAATGTTGAATGAAATATTTATAAATACCTTTCTAGAAAAAGTTATATATTTTTAGAGTTTATACATTATATTTTTAATTAATAACAACTAAGATGTAGTTTGATTTTTGGATATATTTTCGAGCTCGTGGAATAATGATTTATTTATAAACATCATTGAAAAAGATAATAAACTAGAAATAAATAATATTATAGTTCCAGGTGCTATTTCAAATAATATAAGTGAAATAGCAAATAATAATAAATTAGTTATAGTAAGAATTGGTCTTGTAAAACATAAAATAATAGAAGTTCTCAATATATTAAGATTTTTCATTTTGAATTTACTAATTAGCATAAATATAAATGGGGTAATAGCAACTAAAATAATAGCAATTGTTGAGAATAAACAAGCAAAAATAATATTATATTTTACTAATGAGAAAAATCTTATATTAAAGTTTAGTATAAATATTAGAATTAGTTCAATAGACCAAAGTAAGAATGACTGCTTAAAGTTTAGTTTAACTCCCTTTACAAAATCTTTTATAATATTTAAGTCTTTATTTATTATTATTTTATTCATACAATAAAATAACGCTGTAAGGGCAGGCATTACTGGAAGTGAACAAAGTAAAAATAAAGGAAAGTAATTAAATATATCACTTATCCCAATAAAGATAAAAAATAGTACCAAAGGAATGTTAATTATCATAAAAAATAAATTTAATAAAAAGAACCAAAGAATGTAGTTGAATGAATCAAAAATTTTCTCGAAATTAAAGAAGTTACCAAACACATAAATCCCCTCCGTAAATGTTTACTTTTAATAAGTAGTATAGTTTAATGAATTCATAAATTCAATTTATTATGTATAAATCATATGTATATCTATAAAAAGTACACTAAAAATAGAATATAGCCATTATGAAGATATTTAAATAAAAAAACTGGTATGTTTAAATGTATACAGGGAATTAGTAGGAGGGGATAATGTGGGAATAAAGAAATCTACAGTTTATAAAAGGTTATTTGCAACAAATATATTAATTACTATTTTTCTTATAAGTGTTTTAGATATTTATTT
>JARIDB010000154.1 GCA_029257045.1 Clostridium sp. | reverse complement strand
AAATTAAAAGATATAAAAATAGACGGAATAACAAAAGTAACTAAAGAGGAAATATTAATAGAGAAACAAAAAGGCAATAAACCAAAACTTATAGGTAATATATATAAAGAGGAAAATAAAATAAAAGCAGAAGTTAAATTAGAATTTATAGATAAAAAACATAGTTTATATTCTGTAGATGGTAAAAATAAAGGAATAACCTATTATACTGATACATTAGGAGATATATCAGTAATAGGCGGTGCATCAGGAACAAGAAATGCAGCAGCTTCAATACTTAGAGATATTATTAATTTTAATTAGTAAGTTTTATTGTAGGAAGAAAGATAAAGAAGTTAAAAAGAGAAAGAATAATAAGGGAATAGGAAGGAGATTTTTTTATGAGACAATCACTGTTAGATATAGTTAATTTATTTATTAGAAATAAGGAGATAATGAAGAAAAATTTTAAATTTGAGCATACGGGTATTCATTATACAGGATCCTTAATTTATACTGAAAAAAATCAAAGTGTAGATTTTGATAGAATAAAAGATGCTAAAGATATTATTAAGAATAATACAAATATGTTTTCAAACTTTAGAGGAGTAGGATATACATTAGGAGCTATAAGACTTTCTTTAAGTACTTATCCAGAAAATAGATTTAAGGAAACCTTAAAAGCTTATGAATTACTAAAAAAAGAATTTAGTAGCTCTGAATATTTATCTTTAATAGCTTATTTTATAGCTGAAGCAGAAGAAACTAGTTTATTAAATGTAGAAGATTTAATAAAAAGAGCTAAAGAAGTTTATACAAAAATGAAGAAGAATCATCCCTTTTTAACCTCTAGTGATGATATTAGTTTAGCAGTTTTAATATCTATGAATACAGGAAATATAGTTGAAACTATAAAAGATATGGAAATCTATTATAATAAATTAAAAGATAAGTTTTCTATAGGAAACCCACTTCAAAGTTTAAGTCATGTACTTTCATTAAATAGAAGCAATATAGAAGAAAGAGCTTTAAAGGTAGTAAATATATATGATAATTTGAAAGAAAGAAAACTAAAGTATGGAAGAAATTATGAATTGCCTTTGCTTGGAATATTAGCTTTATGTAATGAAAGTGTAGAAAATATTACAGAAGATATTGAGGAAGTATATAATAAATTTAAGGAAGTTGGAGTGGTTAAAACCTTTGGATTAAGTAAAACCCAAGGCTTGATGTATGCATCTTTATTAGTAGCTATAGATTATTATAAAAAAGACTCTGATAGTTCCTTTAAGGAAATTGCTATTAATAATATAATAACTATAATAATTCAAGAGATAATGGTTACGGCAGCAATGACAGCAACAATTGTAGCAACATCTACTTCAAACTAAAAAGGAAAGAAGAAAAGTAAGTTATGGAAATTAAAAAAGACAAAAAAGCTTTAAGAATAGAAATTCTTAAAATTAGAGAAGGTCTTTCAGAAAAAGAAAGAGATGTAAAAGACAACCTTATATTAAATAATCTATACAAAAGTGATTCATATAAATCCTCAAAGAATATTTTTGTTTATGTTAACTTTAGAGATGAAATAAATACTATAAAGCTTATAGAAAGAGCTTTACTAGATAATAAAAATATCTATGTACCTAAAGTATATAACAGTACAAAATCAATGAAGGCAATTTTTATAGACTCTTTAGATAACCTTGAAAGAAATAAAATGGGGATATTAGAACCTAAAGAGGACACTTTAGTTATAGATAAAAATGATATAGATTTAATAATAGTACCTGGAGCTGTTTTTGATAAAACTTTTAATAGAATAGGTTATGGTGGTGGCTATTACGATAAATATCTTGAAGAAATAAAAGAAAAAAGTAATAAAGTTGCCTTAGCCTATGATTTTCAAATAATAGATAAAATAGAAGCTGAAATACATGATATTAAAATGGATTATATAATTACAGAAAAAAGAATTTTAGTAAATTCAAATTAAAATCATAGTTAGAAATATAAGAAGATGTTATTAAGTTGATAAATTTATAATAATTTTGATATAATTATAAATAGAAAAGGTTGTATGACCAAAGGGAGTGTTAATAATATGTTTACAAAGGAAGAACTTCAAATATTAAATGAAGCCTTAAAGACAGAAGA
>JARIDB010000098.1 GCA_029257045.1 Clostridium sp. | reverse complement strand
TTTAGTTGTGAACCCTTGTTTGGATTTTTGTTTCCATTTACCATTAACTTTATAACTGATAATATACTGCCAACCCTTATCTTTTTGTCTGTAAGTAATATTGTAATCCAATTAAACCAACTCCTTTATTATTTGTAGATTATACCCATATATTATATATCTGAATCAATATTTATTCATTACCCCAAATGTTGGGTAAAAGTACACTAAGTAAGTATCTATTTCATAATAGGGACCATATTTAACCTTATAATATTCAATTGATTCTTCTAAAAATGATTCAGTAACATTTAAGGCCTCGGCTAATTCATATCTACCCGTAATTCCTCTATTAAAGGCATTTACAAGGTCTACTATTCCAATAAGTTTCTCATAACCCCACCTTCTAGCAATTACTTCTTGTTTTTTATTATTAATATTATCTTGATTAAGAATATTTCCATAACTTGTACAATAATGTCCTATTTCTTCAGCTAGTATGCAGCGCTTCTCTGTATCATTCATATTAGAATCTATAAGGATTTTCCCGTTTCTGTACAAGCCTTTTAAATTGTACTTTAAAGGTAATTCTTTAGTTTTTAGTTTTTCTTCATATTCCTCTAATAGCTTCTCATAAGTCATTTTATCACCCTTTTCTTAGTAATTATAGAATGTATGTTCTTTTGGTGTTTAAAAATAAAAAGGGGTTAACCCTTTTATAAAAATAATATCTATGGATATTGCTTTACAATTTCATTTAATTTGTTAGATATATAATTAGATAATTTTGTTGCAAGGCTAGGAAGTACTAATTTTATTATTGAATATAAATACACTAGTAATTTTAAGAAAAAACATTCTAGTTTAAATTTAATAAATCTAAAAGTACTCAATAAATTCACTCCCTTGAAATGTGTTATTGATATTATTATACATTTCTGTAGGGAATATTGCTACTGATTTTCAGGTTCTTTTTCGGTTAATAAATTAATCGATGTGTTAGCAAGGAGTTTTCCATTAATAGATTCTTTAAGATCATGAATTTTACCGTTTATAGATATTTTAGAGCTAGAAGTGGTAAGTTTGTACACGTCATTACACAAAATGTTTAAATTATCTTCAAGCTTATCCTTTGCTTTTGTTGTATCAATACCATGTTTTTCACATAATTCAATAAGACCAATTTCTTGCTTTAAAGTATCAATTTTAGTCCCTGCATTATTAAGTTTACCTTCTTTTGTATAATTCCTATATATGAAATCTATAGCACGATTTATTAGATCAACCATGAATGCAAAAGCTTTATCACTTCCAGTTAACCATCCTAAAAGAGATCCTGATTCAATTTTAATAGGCTTTAAAGGATAGTCTGAACTAGAAATATCAAATATTTCACATGTTTTTTCATATATCTCTGAAACAACTTTTATTGAACCATTAATTTCTTGTAAGGATAAATTTTCATTATATAGTCTTATAGAAAAAGTATTGGTATCATTCACTTCATCGGAGTTACTCATTAAAAGTGTTTTGAAATTATTTAATTCATTAATAAATCCTTTGAACATATCATATGTGTATATAAATTTAGATGAATTAATTATTAAATTTATGCATTTATTAGGAATTTCATCTATAGGTGCGTTTGAAAATTCATATGAAGAGTTATAAAATTCTTCAATAGATTTTGACATTTCTTTTATTAAGTTACTTTGTATAACGTCTTTTTCTTTATTTTTTAAATCATATAGAAGTTGACCTAATTTCAAAGTATTTTGTTTTAATATTGTAGAAGTTAAGATAGCTATATTTTCTTTAATAATAATAGCTAATGGTACGTAATTGTTAGAATTATAGCTAACATAATTGTTTTGAATAGTGCTCTCAACCATTTTGTCTGAGCATTCTTGGATTAGAATTGCCGCATCATAGTAAGGACTAAGTTCATCTAGAGCTTCTTTAATTCTGTTGAAATTTTCAACTATATCAGTAAAAACCATTTATATCCCCCCGTTGTAAATTGTTCCCCTTTCTACTCCTCATCATCAAATAATAAATCTATATAATCTTGAATCATTCTCATTTTCTTTGGTGTAATGTCCTTGTCATCTAGGTGAGCTGCTATAGTTTCTACCTTTTGTGAAAGTCTTTTAGTTCCAAGGCTTTTTGTATCAGCGCGACCTAATAGGTAATCTACTGATACATTGAAGTAATCAGCTAATGCTTTTAACGTATTTTCATCTTTAGGAAATCTATCATTTGATTCATAATAACCGATAACTCTATCCGATACACCTACCGCGGCACCTAATTCTTTTTGCGTTACATCTTTATCTTCTCTTAATATTTTTAATCTGTCACCGAATAACACGTTCATCACCTCTAATAAAATTATAACAGTTTGTTCTAAAAATAAACAAAATCGAACAAAAAGTTCAAAAATATTTAAAAAACTGTTGACTTTGAATAAGATGTTCGATAATATAGTTATAGAACGAATTGTTCGAAAGAATGGAGGCGATAATAAATATGAATGATAGCTTAAGGCAGCTTAGAATAGGCAGAGATATCAAACAAGTGGATCTAGCAAAGACTCTTGATATAACAAATGATTACCTATCATCAATAGAACGAGGAGCTAAAACGCCAAGTTTTAAGTTAGCTAAAAAAATAGCCGACTATTTTGATACAACAGTAGATGAAATTTTTTTTAACAATCAATCGAACGAATTGTTCAAAAACAATAATTGAGTTAAAATCACATAACTTAGTTTAACCAACTAATAAAAATTATAAACAAATGGAGGTGTGAAAATGAATTCTAGTAAAGAAACAAAGACATTAATAAGTAGGCAAAATCTTGCTAAAAGATGGGATTATTCATCTACAAAAGTTATAGAGAATTATGAAGCAGAAGGAATAATAACAAGAGTTCCAGGACTTCCTTCTCCTAGATATAGTTTAGAAGAAATAATTAAGATAGAAACAATAGGAGAAGTCAATCCTTTATCTCCATTAGAACGTATGAGGTTTGAACGAAAGATAGAAGCGTTGGAAAAAGAAGTGGATTTTTATAGGCAGAGGATGGATAGCATCAGAAAGCAAGTTATTTAGATAAGGAGGATTAAAATGGATAATCAGGAACTTATAAACCTATCACTTTTTATAAATGATGATGTGCTTATAAATGATGTTAATTTAAGATATTGCAATAGAAGTAATAAAGTAAAGATTTATACAGATAATGTTTATGTGGCAAGCATAGGTCCGAGTGAGTATAAGATAGAATTTTCTAATCATTATAAAGATATAAATACTTATATTTATAAACTCGTAAAAAGAGTTTAAGAAGGCATAAAGCCTTTTTAAAAGGTCGAAGTTGCGAAAAATGATGGTGAAAAAGTTAGAAAAGGCGCAGAGCCTTAAAAAAATAGTTAGTATGCGAAAAATGCTGTAATAAATATCATTAATAAATAGAAACAAGGAGGAATAAGTAATGAATGAACTACAAATTTTTAATAATGAAGAATTTGGACAAGTTAGGATGTTGGTAATTAATAATGAGGCTTACTTTGTAGGAAAAGATATTGCAGAAATTTTAGGATATAAAAATATATCAGATGCATTAAAGAAACATGTTGATGAAGAAGATAAGGGGGTAGCGAAATGCGATACCCTTGGAGGAACACAAAGTTTAACAACTATTAATGAAAGTGGTCTTTACTCTTTAATACTTAGCAGTAAATTATCAGGTGCTAAAAAATTTAAAAGATGGGTTACATCAGAAGTATTACCGCAGATAAGAAAGACAGGTGGATATATTCCTATAAAAGA